>NZ_DASXVH010000057.1:0-24780 GCF_036504375.1 Novimethylophilus sp. | reverse complement strand
ATTTCAATCATGGAGCAACTGTAGCCCTATGGCTACACATTGTCAATGCCATACGCGCCGTCCTGAGGTGCCCAACGATAAAGATAACGGGCGGCAAATGCGCAGCATTTGACGTCCCAGTTGATCGACCTGTTATGCGGTTTGCCGCTCTTCATGGTGGTTTGTTTTTCCTTGGTTGCAAGCTGCGCATAGCGTTTGGAGGTTCTCGATAACGGTTTCACCTCCTTTTGACCATGGCTTGATGTGGTCAACCTCAAGTACAACACCGGGAGTAACCGATGGAGATGCGCCACACGCACAGCAACGAAAGTGGTCGCGCTGGAGCACCTTGAAGCGAAGCCGCAAATCTGGACAGCGGGTGGTCCGACGCGAAACGATACCCGTTGTTTCAACTGCTGCTGGCGCGGCCATAGCTTCAGAATTGGCGTATGAAACAAACGCCTCTAAAGCCTGCCTCCACGAGCTAAAGCGGCGCTCATACGTGGCAACATGAAACAGGCATGCAGGCTTTTGAACCTCCGAATAGCTGGGTTGACGGCCAAGAGAAGCCCATAAGTCATAGATGGCCGAAAACAGTTTTTCATCTGGAATGTTCCGTTCCACTGTGACGTCTAATCCGGCCGCCTCCACCGCAGAATTCCATGAGCCAAAACGGCGAATAACTGTTGTAACGCCATACTTGCCGTGATCTTTATACGTGCGCTGCTTAACTTGCTGCTCCGAATGCTCGGAGGCAACGCGACGAAGGTCTGACAGCAAATCACTGTCTGAGATGTTTCGTCTATCGTGGCTCAGTTCAAATTGCATGGCCCTGCCTTTGCCGCATAACGTAAAGTAGACCCCAATAAAATACCTAAAATTTTATCAAGTCTGGTGGATAATTTATTAATAAAAAAATAATATTCATTAAAAACAATAAACAAGACTATTTTATCGCATCAATAAAATTATTAATAAATTGCCAAATACCCCACTTTTTCTTCTGGGCTAAGCGAGTAGCCATCAGAGCCAAGCTTTTTTACAAAACACGTTAATCCAGCCAAGGCAGGCGGCACGGGGGCGTTATGTGGCAGCTACCGCGTAAGACATTACATCATCCCCGCCGAAACGCGATATCTGCATAATAACCGCGCCTATTCTCCGTTTGGGCGGAAAAACCAAGGGCGGAAGAAAATAACAGCCGCATTATTCCCTCCCGCCCCCGATGGGCGTCGATCTGCCGTTAGCTGACGGCCTGCTTCAACTGCTCCAGAATCGCCGGATTATCCAGCGTGGAGATATCCGCGGTGATCTCCTCGCCCTTGGCCAGCGAGCGCAGCAGGCGGCGCAGGATCTTGCCGGAGCGGGTCTTGGGCAGGTTGTCGCCGAAGCGGATTTCGTCCGGCTTGGCGATCGGCCCGATTTCCTTGCCCACCCAGTCGCGCAGCTGGGCGGCGATCTGTTTCGCCTTCTCGCCTTCCGGACGCTGGCCCTTGAGCACCACATAGGCGACGATGGATTCGCCCTTGATGTCGTGCGGCTTGCCGACCACGGCGGCCTCGGCCACCAGCGGATTGGCGACCAGCGCGGATTCGATTTCCATCGTGCCTAATCTATGTCCAGACACGTTGAGCACGTCGTCGATGCGGCCCATGATCCAGAAATAGCCGTCGTCGTCCTTGTGTGCGGAATCGCCGGCGAGGTAATAGCTGCCACCGAGGTGCTCGGGGAAGTAGCCGCGCTTGAAGCGCTCCGCGTTGCCCCAGATGGTGCGCAAGAGCGACGGGAACGGACGCTTGATCACCAGAAGGCCGCCGCCGTGGTCGGTGACCTGGCTGCCGTCCTCGTTCACCACGTCGGCCATGATGCCGGGCAGCGGTAGAGTACACGAGCCGGGCTTGATCGCCACGGCGCCCGGCAGCGGCGCGATCATGTGCGAGCCGGTTTCGGTCTGCCACCAGGTGTCGACGATGGGGCAGCGGCTCTTGCCAATTTTTTCGTAATACCACATCCAGGCTTCGGGGTTGATGGGCTCGCCCACGGTGCCCAAGAGGCGCAGCGTGGAGAGGTCGTAGTTGTCGGGCAGGTCGCCGCCCAGCTTGATCAGCGAACGGATCGCGGTGGGCGCGGTATAGAACACGCTCACCTTGTGGCGCTCTATCATCTGCCAGAAGCGGCCGGCGTCGGGATAGGTCGGCACGCCTTCGAATATCACTTCGGTTGCGCCGAGCGCCAGCGGGCCGTAGGCGACGTAGGAGTGGCCGGTGATCCAGCCCACGTCGGCGGTGCACCAGAAAATGTCCGACGGCTTGTAGTCGAACACCCATTTAATACTCATGACCGCGCCCAGCAGGTAGCCGGCGGAGGAGTGCTGCACGCCCTTGGGCTTGCCCGTCGATCCTGAAGTGTACAGCACGAACAGCGGATGCTCGGCATCGACCCAGGTCGGCTCGCATTGGTCTGGCATGCCGGCCTCGGCGTCACTCCACCACACGTCGCGGCTGTTCCATTGCACTTCACCCGCCGTGCGCTTGAGCACGACGACATGCTGCACGCTTTCGCAGCCGCCCAGCGCAATCGCTTCGTCCACCGCGGGCTTGAGCGGCATCGCCTTGCCGCCGCGGAACTGGCCGTCGGAAGTGATCACCAGCTTGGCGCCGATGTCGGTGATGCGCTCGTGCAGGCTCTTGGAGGAAAACCCGCCGAATACCACGGAGTGGATCGCCGCGATGCGTGCGCAGGCCTGCATCGCCACCACGGCTTCCACGCTCATCGGCAGGTAGATGATGACGCGGTCGCCCTTGGTGACGCCGAATTTTTTCAGCGCGTTGGCGAAGCGGCATACGCGGCCATGCAGCTCGCGGTAGCTGACGTGGGTGACGCTGCCGTCGTCGGCTTCGAAGATGATCGCGGTCTTGTTGCCCTGGGTGGTGAGGTGGCGGTCCAGGCAGTTATAGGAGACGTTCAGTTCGCCGTCGTGGAACCAGCGGAAGAACGGCGGATCGGTTTCATCCAGCACCTGGGTGAACGGTTTGTGCCAGCTGATATTTTCATGCGCAAGCTTTGCCCAGAAACCGGTGTAATCGGCCTCGGCTTCTTTGCATAGCGCCTGGTATGCATCGATGCCGGAGACGATCGCATTGTTCCTGAATGACGCGCTCGGTTCGAACACGCGCGTTTCAGTCAGGACGGATTTCATCGAACTCATGGAACTTCACTCCTCAGGTTTATAAATCTCATCATAACGCTCTCACGCCGGATTTTCCCGGTCGCCGGCGCTTTTCGTCCAGGCCGGCGTCAGCTATTCGTTACCGGCTTGACGTGCCATATCTGCTCCGCGTACTCGCGGATGGTGCGATCGCTGGAAAATTTTCCCATGCCGGCCACATTGAGAATGGCCTGCCTGGTCCATTGTGCGGGGTCGCGGTAGAGCGCATCCACTTTTTCCTGGCAGGCGACGTAGGACGCATAGTCGGCCAGCAGCAGATAATGGTCGCCGCGCTGCAGCAAGGCATCGACGATGGCCTGATAGCGCTGCGGCTCGTCCGGCGAGAAATAACCCGAGGCGATCATGTCCAGGGTCAGTTTCAGTTCGGCGTTGCCGTGGTAATAATCCCACGGGTTGTACCCCTGGCGGTGCAGGTTGTCCACTTCATCCGCGGTGAGGCCGAAGATGAAGATGTTGTCGCGGCCGACTTCCTCCATGATCTCGATATTGGCACCGTCCAGCGTGCCTATCGTGAGCGCGCCGTTGAGCGCCAGTTTCATGTTGCCGGTGCCGGAAGCCTCGGTGCCGGCGGTGGAAATCTGCTCCGACAGGTCGGCGGCGGGCACGATTCTTTCGGCGTTGGAGACGTCGTAGTTGGGGATGAACACCAGTTTCAGGCGGTCGCCCACCTGCGGATCGTGGTTGATGATGTCGGCGACGTTGTTGATCAGGCGGATGATCAGCTTGGCCATCGCATAGCCGGGGGCGGCCTTGCCGGCAATGATCACGGTGCGCGGCACGATATCGGGATGCGTGCCCATGCGGATTCGGTTGTAGAGCGTAATCACATGCAGCATGTTGAGCAGCTGCCGCTTGTATTCGTGGATGCGCTTGATCTGGATGTCGAACAGCGAATCGGGATTGACCTGGACCTTGAGCGAGTGGTGGATCATGTCCGCCAGACGGATTTTGTTGGCGCGTTTGATCGCGGCGAATTCCTCGCGGAATGCGGCATCCTCGGCAAACTTGCGCAATTGGGCCAATTGGTCGAGGTCCGACACCCAGCCATGGCCGATGCGCGATCCGATCAGCCCGGCCAGCCCCGGATTGGCCTGATTCAGCCAGCGGCGCGGCGTCACGCCGTTGGTCATGTTGATGATCTTGCCCGGCGAGTAGCGTTCGAAATCGGCAAAAATCGTGCTTTTCATCAATTCGGTGTGCAGCTTGGCGACGCCATTCACGGTATGGCTGCCGATAATCGCCAGATGGGCCATGCGGATGCGCCGGCCGCTACTTTCATCGATGATCGACATGCGCCGCAGCAGTTCGGCGTCGCCGGGAAAGCGGTGCATGACGTCCTGCAGGAACTGGTGGTTGATCTGGTAGATGATTTCCAGATGCCGCGGCAGGATGTTTTCGAACAGGCTCACCGGCCAGGTTTCCAGCGCTTCCGGCATCAGCGTGTGGTTGGTGTAGGAGAACACGCGCGTGGTCAAATCCCAGGCGTAGTTCCAGCGCTGGTGGTGGATATCCACCAAGAGGCGCATCATCTCGGCGACGGCGATGGCAGGGTGGGTATCGTTGAGCTGAATCGCCACTTTGTCCGGCAGTTCGTCCCAGGTGCCGTGGTGCTTCTCGTAGCGGAACAGGATGTCCTGCAAGGATGCGCCGACGAAAAAATACTGCTGCTTGAGCCGCAGCTCGCGCCCCATTTCGGTGGAGTCGTCCGGGTACAGCACCTTGGACAGGTTCTCCGATTCGTTCTTGTTGGCGACCGCCTGGATGTAATTGCCCTGGTTGAAGTAGCGCAGGTCGAAATCGCGCGACGACTTGGCCGACCACAGCCGCATGTTGTTGACGGTGTGCCCGCCGTAGCCAGGCACCGGCGTGTCGTAAGCCATTGCCATCACGGTGTCGGTATCCACCCAGTGATGGTGCGTGGTGCCGTCATGGTGCTGGTAGGCGAGCACCTTGCCGTGAAACTGCACCGGGTACAGCACTTCAGGCCGGGAAAATTCCCAGGGGTTGCCGTAGCGCAGCCAGTTGTCCGGATGCTCCATCTGGCAGCCATCTTCGATGCGCTGGCGGAACATGCCGTATTCGTAGCGGATACCATAGCCGTAGCAGGGCAGGTTGAGCGTGGCCATCGAATCCAGGAAACACGCGGCAAGCCGCCCCAGCCCGCCATTGCCAAGCGCGGCGTCGAATTCGACCTCGGCAATCCTCTCGATATTTTGCCCGGCCTCGAACAGTGCAGCCTTGCATTCTTCGTAGATGTCGAGGTTGAGCATGGCGTTGCTGAAGGTGCGTCCTACCAGGAATTCCAGCGAGAGGTAGTAAATGCGTTTGGCATCCGTGCGGTAATAGCTTTGCATGCTTTCCATCCAGCGCTCCACCAGGCGGTCACGCACGGCCAGCGCCGCGCTCATGAACCAGTCGCGGTCGGTGGCAGTCATGGGGTACTTGCTGATGGAATAGGTCAGGTGCTGGTACAAGGCGGCGCGAATGGCTTCCTTATCCATGCCTGAACTCTGGTAATGCATCACTGAAGCGCGTCTTTCCTTCATGTATTCTTTCGTCAAATTTTAAAAAGCCGCACCCGTTTTGCGAGGCGGTTTCCACGCTTCGCAAACGCGGCGTCGAATTTCAATCGTTATTGAGGTCAATATCTCCGATTTTCGCATACCTGGCGTGTCCACAAGACTGCGAGGCTTGTCGAAAAGATGGCTCTTCGACAAGCCTCGCGCCGTGTATTCGCGCCGGGTTGGAGTCAAACCAGAGTCTGTAACTTACTGAAATATGACCTGATTTTTAGCGCTCATTGTCCGTGCAAGCAATGGCCTGTCAATAGGGTGCCATGATGATTACCATTTTCAGGATATCCATTATTTGACGAAAACGGCGGAAAAATCTATGGTGGTATCCGTCAATTGCGAAAGCATCAATCATGCCGGCCCCATCAGAAAATTCCTTTCAGCAATTGTTGCAGCATACCCGCAACTGCAGTCCGTTTGTCGCGCGCTTGCTGGATGCCGATGCGGAACTGCTGGAACCGCTGCTCGCGCATGTGCACGAACCGTGGGACGAGCCGGCCATGCGCAGTTTCCTCTCAAGCTTCGCCATCGCCGACGAGGCATCCCTCAAGCGCATACTGCGCCATCTGCGCAAACACGTCATGCTGCGGCTGATCGCGCGCGACCTGAACGGGCTGGCGGACCTGGCTGAAGTGGTTGAAACCTGTACCGCGCTGGCGGAAGTGGCGGTCGGTTTCGCTCTCGGGCAGTTGCATCATTGGCAGGCCGAACTGTACGGCCTGCCGGTCGACGAATATGGCGCTCCGCAAGCGCTGGTCGTGGTTGGCATGGGCAAGCTGGGCGGGAGGGAATTGAACGTCTCGTCGGATATCGACCTCATTTTCGCCTATGCCCAGGATGGCGCGACCGATGGCGCGCGCTCCATCAGCAACCATGAGTATTTCTCGAGATTAGGAAAAAGGCTGATTTCCGCCATCGGCGAAATCACTGCCGACGGGTTCGTGTTTCGCGTGGACATGCGGCTGCGGCCTTACGGCGATTCCGGGCCGCTGGTGGGCAGCTATGCCGCGCTGGAAGAGTACTATCAGACCCAGGGCCGCGAGTGGGAGCGCTACGCCTGGATCAAGGGCCGGGTCATCTATGGGCCGGGCGAGGAGCTCGAAGCGCTGCTCAAGCCCTTCGTGTTTCGCAAGTATCTGGACTACGGCGCGATTGCGTCGATGCGCGACCTGAAAGTGCAGATCGAGCGCGAAGTGGCGCGGCGCGACATGCACGACAATATCAAGCTGGGCCCCGGCGGCATCCGCGAGATCGAGTTTATCGCACAGGTATTCCAGTTGATCCGCGGCGGCAAGGACAGGGAGTTGCAAATCCGCCCGACCTTGCAAGTGCTGGAGCGGCTGGCACGCAAGGGACTGCTGTCGGCGGACACGGTGAACGAGCTATCCGAGGCTTACGTATTCCTGCGCAACCTCGAACACCGCCTGCAGTACTTGCAGGACGCGCAGACGCAAATGCTGCCGCCCGACGACGACAGCCGCGCACGCCTGGCTGCCGGCATGAACTTCCCGGATTGGGCCGGGCTGGAACAGGCGCTGATGCGCCATCGCGGCAATGTCGAGCGGTATTTCAGCCAGGTGTTCGAGGAAGCCGGCAACGGCGAAGGGCATAGCCTGGATGCCTTGTGGCTGGGGCAGCAGCCTGCTGCGGCGGCGCAGCAGCAACTGGACGCTTTGGGCTACCGGGAAGCCGCGGAGACCTTGCAGCGGTTAAAGCAGCTGCGCGTAAGCACGCGTTACCTGCAACTGCCTCAGCAAAGCCGGGAGCGTTTCGATACGCTGATGCCGCAGCTGATCCAGGCTGCCGGCCGCCAGTCAGCCCCCGACGTTGCGCTCGCCCGCGCGATGTCGCTGTTCGAGGCCATTTGCCGGCGCGCCAATTACCTGGCGTTGCTGGCTGAATATCCGTATGCGCTGGAGCTGGTCTGCCGGCTGTGCGGCGCCAGCCCCTGGCTGGCAGCCTATCTTACCCAGCACCCGATTCTGCTGGATGAGCTGCTCGATACGCGCAATCTGTATGCGCCGCCGGATTTTGCCGCGCTGGCCGCCGAGCTGGAAGCCACGCTGGCCGACTGCGGCGGCGATGTCGAGCGCAAGCTGGATGCCTTGCGTCATTTCAAGCATGCGCAGACCTTCCGCTTTGCTGCGCAGGATCTGGTCGGCGAATTGCCGCTGGAAACGCTGTCGGACTATCTCAGCGCATTGGCGGACCTGATGCTGGATGCGGTGATCCGCCATGCCTGGCCCGGGCTGCGCTCGCGCCACCGCGAGACGCCGCTGTTTGCGATCATCGGCTATGGCAAGCTGGGCGGCAAGGAGCTGGGCTATTCATCCGACCTCGACCTGGTGTTCCTCTACGACGATGAAGCGAACGATGCCGGTGCGGTGTATGCGCGCTTCGGCCAGCGCATCAACAACTGGCTCAACAGCCTGACCCCGGCCGGGCAGCTGTACGAAACCGATTTGCGGCTGCGGCCGGACGGCGCGAGCGGGTTGCTGGTGAGTTCGGTCGCGGCGTTTGCCGAATACCAGCGGGGCAAGGCCTGGACCTGGGAGCATCAGGCGCTTACCAGGGCACGCTTCTGCGCCGGCGATGCGGCGATCGGGCGGGCTTTCGATCAGATCCGCCAGCAGGTGCTGTCGCAGCCGCGCGATCTCGCCAAACTGCGCGAGGAGGTGATCGCGATGCGCCAGAAAATGCTGGATGGCCATCCCAACGATACCGAACTGTTCGACCTGAAACATGACTGCGGCGGCATCGTCGACGTCGAATTCATCGTGCAATTCCTGGTGCTGGCGCACGCCCGCAGCCACGCGGAACTGGCCGCCAACACCGGCAATATCGCCTTGCTCAAGCGGGCCGGTGCATTGAAACTGATTCCGGACTGGCTCGCCGCCGCGGTGGCGGATGCCTACCGGGCCTATCGCAAGGAACAGCACGCCTTGCGTCTGCAGGGGCTGGAGCGAGCGAGAGTACCGTCGGCAGCTTATGCCGGGCAGCGCGCGGCGGTCACCGCGTTATGGCAGGAAGTATTTCAACCCAGGGCTATGCCGAAAGCGGGCGCATCCTAGTGCGAACACGCCCTAGCTCAAACCCAGTTGCTTGAGCTTGCGGTACAGCGTGGTGCGGCTGATGCCCAGCTGGCGGGCGGCGGAGGAGACGTTGCCGGCGTGCGCCAGCAGCGTGCTGCGTATGGTGTCGGCTTCCAGCCGGTCCAAGGTGTCCGCATGCTCCATGCCCAGTTCGTCGAGAAAACTCTGCGGCAGATGCTCGCGCAGCATGGTCTGTTCGTCCCCCATCAGCGCCAGCGCGGTGCGCAGCACGGTATGCAGCTGGCGGATGTTGCCCGGCCAGCAATGCGCGCGGAACAGGGCCATGACCTCGTCGGCGATGCGGATGGCGCCGGCCTGCTCGCGTTCCAGCAGTTTTTCCACCAGCGGCTTGAGGTCGCTGCGCTCGCGCAGCGGCGGCAGCGTGACCGCGAGGCCGTTGAGCCGGTAGTAGAGGTCGCTGCGGAATTCGCCGCGCGCGACCAGTTCGCGCAGTTTGCGGTTGGTGGCGCTGACGATGGCGATGTCGATAGTCCGTGCGGCACCGCCGCCCAGCGGGGTGACGCGGCGCTCCTGCAATACCCGCAATAGCCGCGCCTGCAGGCTGAGCGGCATGTCGCCGATCTCGTCCAGGAACAGCGTGCCGCCGTCGGCCTGCACCAGCTTGCCGGGGCTGCCCTTGCGGCGCGCGCCGGTGAAAGCCCCTTCTTCATAGCCAAACAATTCCGACTCGATCAGGCCTTCCGGCATCGCCGCGCAGTTGATGGCGACGAACTCGGCACGGCTGCGGCGGCTTGCGCGATGGATGGCCTGCGCGAACAGCTCCTTGCCGACGCCGGTTTCGCCTTCGATGAGGATGGGGATGTCGCGGTCGATGACGCGCCTGAGCTGGTCTATGGTGCGCGCCAGGCGAGTATCGCCGTGATTGAGCGATTCCAGCGCGCTGGCCGGACGGGGTTCGGCCACTGCCGCGATGCGGCGCTGGTCCGGTTCCATCTGCAGTCGGGCATAGACGCGGGCGCCGTTTTCCAGATGCAGCGGGAACGGCGGGCTGATGCCGTGCTGCAGGCGGCCATAAAGCTTGGCGAACGGCATGTGGAACAGGTCGTCGAAAGTGCGCCGTTCCAGCTGTACATGTTCCAGGCCGAGCTGGAAGCGTCCGCTGCGGTTGAGCGCGAGTAACAGGCCGTCGTGCGAGAACACCGCGATGCCTTGCCACAGCGTACCGACGAATTCCTGCCGCGCATGGAAGTGCAGCGTGATACCGCCGCTGTGGGTGGCGCCGAACAGGCGGTTTTCTATCATCTGCGCCGACATCCGCACCAGCGCCAGCGTGTGCTTCTGGCGCAGCCGGTAATCATTGGAAACATCCAGCGCGCCGACCAGCATGCCTTGCGGATCGAGGATGGGCGCGGCGGCGCAGCTCAGCAGATGGTGATGCTCGACGAAATGCTCGGTCGCATGCACCGCCACCGGCGCGCGTTCCAGCAGTGCGGTGCCGATGGCGTTGGTGCCGCGCCAGTTCTCCCCCCACGAGGTGCCTTCGCGCAGCGATACGCGGGTTGCGGTATCGAGAAAGTCGTCGTCGCCCAGCGCATGCAGGATCATGCCGTCGGCATCGGTGAGGATGATCATGCTGCACGAGCGCGAAATCTGCTCGTGCAGCGTTTCCATTTCCGGCCGCGCGTGCGACAGCAGCAGACCGTTCTGGTCGCGCAGCGAACGCAGTTCCGCCCCACCCAGGCGCGCATCTTCCACCGAACGCGCCGCATCCAGGCCGTAACCGACGCAGCGTTTCCAGGAGCGTTCGATAGTGGCCTCGACGATGCCTGCGGGGATGTCGCCGCGCGTCAGCAGTTGCGAGCGGGCTTGCAGGATTTCACTGGAATCGTCGAGCGGATTGAGACGCATGGCTATGTTCATAAGCAGATAACGGTGTCACAAAATGTAACACCTGTTGCATAACTGCACAATTGACGCACGGCAAGAAACTTGCCGAATCATCGGCCCCATGGACCGTCGAAAATTTTTTAAACATAGCTGTGAAGCGGTTTTCGGCAGGGATGAGCTTGCTTGCGATGGAAGTTTCAAGTTGCCTGGCACAGGGGTTGCGATATGGGGATCACGGACTCCGGAATACCGGAAGGATGACAACCATTACGTTTGAGGAGATGAATGATGATTTATGCAAACCCGGGACAGCCTGGCGCAAAGATTAGTTTCAAATCGCGTTACGACAATTTCATCGGCGGAAAATGGGTCGCTCCGGTCGATGGGGAATATTTCGACGTCATCACCCCGGTCACCGGCCAGGTGTTCTGCCAGGTGGCGCGCAGTCAGGCGCCGGATATAGAACTGGCGCTGGATGCCGCGCACAGGGTGCGTGAATCCTGGGCCAATACTTCGGTTGGCGAGCGTTCGCGTTTGCTGCTGCGCATCGCCGACCGCATGGAAGAAAACCTGGAAAAGCTGGCCATCGCCGAAACCTGGGACAACGGCAAGCCGATCCGCGAAACGCTGAATGCGGACATCCCGCTGGCGATCGACCACTTCCGCTACTTCGCCGGCTGCATCCGCGCGCAGGAAGGCAGCGTCGGCGAGATCGACCATAACACCGTCGCCTATCATTTCCATGAGCCGCTGGGCGTGATCGGCCAGATCATCCCGTGGAATTTCCCGCTGCTGATGGCCTCCTGGAAGCTGGCGCCGGCGCTGGCGGCCGGCAACTGCGTGGTGCTCAAGCCGGCGCAGCAGACGCCGGTTTCCATCATGGTGCTGGCCGAGATCATCCAGGACCTGCTGCCGGCCGGCGTGCTCAATATCGTCAACGGCTTCGGCCACGACGCCGGCAAGGCGCTGGCGACCAGCCCGCGTATTGCCAAGATCGCTTTCACCGGCGGCACCACCACCGGCCGGCTGATCATGCAGTACGCCTCCGAGAACATTATCCCGGTAACCTTGGAACTGGGCGGCAAATCGCCCAACATCTTCTTCGCCGACGTCGCCGCCAAGGACGACGAATTCCTGGACAAGGCGGTGGAAGGGTTGGTGATGTTTGCCTTCAACCAGGGCGAAGTGTGCACCTGCCCGTCGCGCGCGCTGGTGCAGGAGTCGATCTACGAAAAAATGATCGAACGCGCCATCAAGCGCATTAATGCGATGAAGCAGGGCAACCCGCTGGATACCGAAACCCAGGTCGGCGCGCAGGCGTCAACCGACCAGATGGACAAGATCCTGTCCTATATCGAAATCGGCAAAAAGGAAGGCGCGCAGTGTCTCGTCGGCGGCGAGCGCGGGCAGGTCGCGGGCGAGTTCGGCGGCGGCTATTACATCAAGCCGACGATCTTCAAGGGCACCAACGACATGCGCATTTTCCAGGAAGAAATCTTCGGGCCGGTGCTGTCGCTCACCACCTTCAAGGACGAAGCCGAAGCCTTGCGCATCGCCAACGACGTGGAATTCGGCTTGGGCTCCGGCGTGTGGACGCGCGACATCAACACCGCCTATCGCATGGGTCGCGGCATCCAGGCCGGCCGCGTGTGGACCAACTGCTACCACGCCTACCCGGCGCACGCCGCGTTTGGCGGCTACAAAAAATCAGGCATCGGTCGCGAGACGCACAAGATGATGCTCGACCATTACCAGCAGACCAAAAATCTGCTGGTGAGCTACAGCACCAATCCGCTCGGTCTGTTCTGACCTGAGTAAACGAGGCAAGAGTTTCATCTCCGTTCGCCGCCCTCAATGTCCTCCAACTCCCGGGGGCGGCTTTTTTTTTTCGACGATTTAACTCATGCCGATCAGCGGCGCGCCAACTTCTCGTAGAGGCGGGTGATGCGATCCATATGGCCGAGGATGGATTCGCTGGCATCGGCAACCACCATACGGTAGGAATAAGCGCCTTCCAGCGCCAGCGCTGCCTGAAACCAGTCCCATTGCAACCTTACTGAGTTAAGCTCTTCGGTAATGTCGACGGTATTTTCCGGGGCATCGACGAGCTTGGCTAATGCCGCCGAGAATTCATTGCGCGCAGCCTCGATTTCTTCGTTCACCAGAATGGTTTCAAACCCCCAGGCATGCAGCATGTAGAACTTGGCTATGCGCTGGGACAGCATGCGTTGCCGGCCCGAAAGATTGACCAGGTATCCAATGGAGGTCTCGGATGTCGTCTCCAGATACCGCGTCAGATTCTCCGCCGCTTCCAGCAAGCGTTCTCCACGCACCAGCAGCACTTCCGCGCCGGCCCGCGTGACCGGGCCCGAAGCTACCACCTTGAAAGGCTCCCACTGCCGGTTCAGGCTGGCTATCAGTTCGCGGCTGTATTGATCGGGCACCAGCGTCTGCAAATCGCTCAGGTTGCGTTCGTAAGCTCCGATCGATTCGGCCAACTGTGTCGCGGAAGCTTCCGGCATCACCTCCAGGCCGACCTGGCAGTAAGCCTTGACGATGCGCTGCGACAGCATGCGCTGATAGCCGGCCTTGTTGACTGCGGCGGCCAATGCCGCCTCGTCCGCCCGCGCGCTTCCCGCGCCGCATAGCAAGCCCAGGAACACCAGCGGCCACAATAGTTTGCAGAATCCGTTCATTGGTCCGGCCCTCCCTCTGTCTCTTCAGGTCGCTGCAAGTATGTTTGAGCCGTTTTCAGAAAACGGGCATGCCGGTCAATTGCAGCGCTTTGACCAGCTGTCCGGTCGCATTTTCCAGCTGTTCGATAGCGCCCTTGTAATCGCCGGTTTCCGCCATGCTTTCGGCTTTCAGCCGCAATTGACGGCCGGCTTCGACCAGTTGGTCGAACCTGGCGCGGTTGCTCCCTTCGGCCTTGCCTTCCTGAACCATCATCTCTACCAGCATTTCGTGGCTGCGATTGCGCTTCTGCTCATAGGCGTATTCATCCGCCGGCGTGTCGAATTTGAGATCGAGCACGACGGTTTCCCCGGCACGCAGCTCGCTCAACATGGTCACGGCCAGCCGATAGGCTTGCGCAAGTTTGCGATTGGCCTCGCCATGCCGCTCGGCAGCGGTATCGCCAGCGGCTTCCGCCAGTAACCTGTCCAGCCCCTGCAGCCGGGCGTCTCCGGTTTTCCCCTGTTTTTTCAAGGTTTCGCCGATGGCTGTCCGGTACCCGCGCACCTGTTGCTCCAGGTCGGCGTTCTGCTTCTGCTGCCACTGGTTGTCCAGCAATGGCGCGCTCTTCGCTGCGGCAGACACCGCCGTCGCCGTGCGCAGGGATTCATCCACGGCTTTGGCGGCGGCACCGATATCGCCGCCGGCTAGCCAGCTTCGTGCCTGGTCGCGCAACTTGACGGCATTGGCGACACGGTTTCTGGCTTCATCGCCGCCGCTAGCCTGCAGTTGCCTGATCCTTTCCGAATTGAGCAGGCTTTCAAGCAGCAGCAGCTTCTGCTTGACCAGTATCCCGGCCTGCGCCGGCTCGCCCGCCAAAGCGTTGCCATATAGCGAAGCCGCCAACGGCAAGAGTCCCAGCCAGCGCCATGCGGCGATGCCGCTGCGGAATGGTCTATTTTTCATCGCAACGAGAGCCTGCACTGGTGAGAAAGTATGGGGGCGTCGACGTATTCTGGCGCATCTGGCATCCTTCATCGGAGCATGAGCGATTGCCTATTTAACCACATCCAGATGAGGCTGCAAGCGTGAGTGGATCGAGGAGAAGGTCTCGATCCGTTTGCGAGCGGCCGGAATGCGGCGCCTGTCGGCACGCGGCTCGGCGTTGCCGGCGAAATTTACGCTCTGGAAACTTCGGCAAACTCCAGCGCGTTGTCGTCCGGGTCGCGGCAGAACAGCGCGCGGCGGCCGGATTTGCTGAGAGAGTAGGGGATGCCGGCGGCTTCCAGCCGGGCGACCAGCTCGTCGATATTATCTATCGCCAGCGCGGTATGGCGGTCGCGCCCGCCGTGGGCCGGGCGTTGCAGGCCGGTTTCCGGATTGGGCACCTGCATCAGGTGGATCATCTGGTCAGGCCCGACGTCGTACCAGATGCCGTCGAAGCTCATGTTGGGGCGGGCGGGGTTTTCCTGCAGTCCCAGTATCCCGCCGTAAAAAGCGCGTGACCGAACGAGATCGGCGGCAATGACGGTGGCGTGCAGCAGGCTGAGTATGCGCATTGGTTCGCTCCGGTAAAACTGCCGATCAGGCGGCGGGATCTACTTTTTCTTTTTTTCCATGAAGTCATGCATGAGGGGCGCGAGGATGATTTCCATCGCGTGGCTCATCTTGCCGCCGGGAACCACCAGGGTATTGGCGCGCGACATGAAGGAGTTGGGGATCATCTGCAGCATGTAGGGGAAGTCCACGCCCCTGGGGTTGCGGAAGCGCACCACGACGAAGCTTTCATCCGGGGTCGGGATATCGCGCGCCACGAAGGGGTTGGAGGTGTCCACGGTGGCGACGCGCTGGAAGTTGATGTGGGTGCGCGAAAATTGCGGCACGATGAATTTGATGTAGTCCGGCATGCGGCGCATGATGGTATCTACCGTCGCCTCCGCCGAATAGCCGCGCTCGATCTTGTCGCGGTGGATTTTCTGTATCCACTCCAGGTTGACCACAGGCACCACGCCTATGCCCAAGTCCACATATTTGGCCATGTCGTAGGTGCCGTCGGTGGCAAGGCCGTGCAGGCCCTCGTACAGCAGCAGGTCGGACCTCGATTCGATATCTTCCCACGGCGTAAAGGTGCCGGGCTTGAGGTTGTTCAGCCCGAAATGCGCGTTCTGCTCGGCAGCTTCGGCCTCGCTGTGCACGTAGAATCGGCGCTGGCACATCCCGGTTTCGCCGTAGACCTTGAAAGTTTCCTCGAGCTTGTCGAAATGGTTGGCCTCCGGACCGAAATGGCTGAAGGTGTTGTTGCCGGCTTTGGCTGCTTCGTCGGCGGCAACGCGGAAGGCGGCACGGTCCAGACTGTGCAGGCTATCCCCCTCTATCAGTGCCGCGGTGATTTTTTCGCGGCGGAAAATATTTTCGAAAGCACGTTTGACCGTGGTGGTGCCTGCGCCGGAGGATCCGGTCACTGCGATAACGGGATGCTTGCTGGACATAAACGAGACCTATTGAAGGGTGGTAACTGTGTATTTTTCATATTCTAGCAGAAGCATGCCCCTTAACGCCGCGCGGGGGTTAATTCGGGTTCAAGGTCTTGATGCGGAATTATTTATCCTTGCGCTAATGCGCAAGGCCTGCACCGAATGGCTCCTCAGCTTGCAATCATCACATTATCTATCGCCCGGGGCTTCTCCAACCTGGACGACGATGCCTTTGTGCACGGTCTCGATATATATCAGCAAGGTATAGGCGAAAGCCGTCATGCCTATCATCTCCAGCGATTCCTCGCCGGTGGACATCAGTCCGTACAGCAAATCCTTTTGGGCGCCATGCAGCTGGAAATACCAGCCGCCCAGCATTTCAAAACCGAGCGCGCCGGTAACATAGGCAATGAACGAAAAAATCAGCAGGCGGTGCGGCCTGGGCTGCATTTCCAGCACAAAACGTCGGTCTCCTGATTTTTGCCGGGAATGGTGCGCTGATAAAATTTAAGGATGCTGATCATATCGGATCACCAAACCTGCGAATCAATTTAAAGGGCCGTCAGACGGCGAGGACGGAAATGTCGGCCTGCATATCAGCCGAAGGGGCGGGGTTTATGTAAACGATGGCGGCGGTGGCCGTGGGCGCTGCGTTGCCGCCCGGGTGCGGGTGAAAAGACACGGGCCAAATGTTACGAGGTAACGGTTCTACGGATAAGCTCAATCAGAACGCTGACATGAGTGGGTTCCCATGCTTGAGCTATGCGTCATGTATGCCCCTTTAACAAATAGTTTTCTATCAAATCAAGCGATGAGATAAACCCCTTTATGGATTTATTCTCCGATATGACCAGGTGATGGATTCTGTTCTGGACCATTATTTTAGCTGCGTCGCTTACAGATGTTTCCGGGCTTATGGCGATAGGCTTATATGTACATATTTCCCATGCCCGCACTAATTTTGGATTCTTTTTCGCTGTATGGAAGTGGACTAAATCTGGCGAGCTGATTATTCCGAAACAATCGCCCCTCTCAGAATCGATGACCGGCACGGAAGATAATTCATGTGAATTTAGAATATCCTCCACTTTATCAATCGTATCTTGCATATCTACTGAGATCACGTGCTTCTGCATTATGGCGGTTATCTGCGTTTCCATAATTACCTATCCTCTTGTTAGTACATAACACCTGAATTAAGAGGGCGCTTTGGCGCGTCCCGCTTGACTGAGGGGGTGGGCTTGGATTTACCGAGCACGTTTGATGATGAACCCATTTTCAATTTTTTCAAAACCGATCTTGGGGTAATACTCCATTGCCTCGGGGGCCGATAATAGAACAAGCGCGACATCTTCCCCGATGGCAGAGCGAACACGGGCAATAAGTTCCTGTCCGATACCGTGCTTTTGGAAAGACTTGTCTACTGCGAGATCGGATAAATAGCAACAATAACTGAAGTCGGTCAATGCTCGACACACCCCAACGAGCTTGCCATCATCCCAAGCGGAGACAATCAGGTTGGCACTGGCAAACATGCGCTCGATCCGCGCAAGATCGGTGGGACGGCGAATGCCGGAGGCATCAAAAACCGCAGCAACATCAGCAGCCTTGAGAGGGGAGTTGAGGCGGTATTCAATAGCTGCCATGGAAGCCTAAGTTCAAGGTAGGGGCTGGCTGCAGGCCAGTTAGGCATGCCGGGGTCCAAACATGATAATGGCCATACCTAATAGGCACACCAAAACCCCTACCCAATCGGTGACCGTGGGTTTTACGGAGTCTACGACCCAAAGCCACATGATAGCCATCCCGATATAAACACCGCCATATGCAGCATAGACGCGTCCGGCCGCACTGGGGTGAAGCGACAATAACCATGCGAACAATGCAAGACTAAAGGCTGCCGGGATAAGAAGCAAAGCAGAGCCGCCTTGTTTGAGCCAGAGATATGGGAGATAACAGCCGACAATCTCAGCCAATGCAGTGAGTACGAAGAGCCCGAATGTTTTGATTATTTCCATAAAGGGATAAAGCTCGACGTCCGCATTAAGGGGCGCTCCGCCTGAATAGCGGGTTACATGATATTTAGCAGGTCAGCCATGCGTCAAGACTAGCAGGTAGCAATATAAATAGCCACACGTTCATCCAACTTGAGCATCGTGTCATAGTGCGGTTTGCACCAGGTGTAAGTGCCTTGAAAAAACTCTTACGCCCAAGACCAGCATCTTTTGTGCCATGCCACGGACGCGGGCCACATCACGCACGGCGGTTAAGGTACTTGAAGAAACTGCCTATCTGTTACGTACACCTGCCAACGCTAAACGCCTTCTCTCTGCTGCTGCGCAATTGAGCACCGGTAAAGGTGTTGAGCGGAAGCTGACCAAGCGAAGCTGATTTTCGCAGACGAGGCATGGGAAGACTACCTCTACTGGCAAAAGCAAGATAAGCGCATGGTCTGACCTGCACCCCGCCTGCCATACCACTGTAAAGTTCGTGAAGTCCGTCAATTTTTGGAGAATGACGGACATGAAGAGAACACGATTTACCGAAGAACAGATCATCGGCTTTCTGAAGCAGGCCGAAGCGGGGATGCCGATCAAGGAACTCTGCCGCCAGGGCGGGTTCAGCGAGGCCACCTTCTACAAGTGGCGTGCCAGGTATGGCGGTATGCAGGCATCCGAGGCCAAGCGGCTGCGTGACCTGGAGGTGGAGAACAACCGGCTCAAGAAATTGTTGGCCGACCATAAAACTTGGCCGAAGCCCGGAAGTTCAAAAACCCACAGGCCGGAAAGAGAGCGCTTATCGGCCAGTCCCTCTCGAATGCCCCGTTAGGGTTGTTTGCCAAGAAATGTCAATTTTTCTATGGCTTGATACACAGTCTCGCAGATAAAGATTTATAAGGCTCTGATACGGGACACCCTTTTCGTCAGCCATTTGTTTGAAATAGCCAATAACGTCTTCGCTCAACCGCATCGTGACAGACTTTTTGAGCTTGGCCGCATAAGGATTTTTGCGGGATTTCATTTTTGATAGATCGTATTCAATTTTCATGGTCTGATTCCTTGATAATAGTTACTCTGATAATAGTTACTCTCGTTTTTCGTGGCTTTCCTTGCCGAGATGATCCGAATAATGTTGCCTCGGTCGCGTTCGCAATGACAGATAATCAGAAGGCGAGCTTCATCACTGAAGCCAAGCATCAGAAACCTGTCTTCCGACACGGAATTATCTTCATCAAAGAATTGCACGGCGAACTCGTCGTAGAAGACTGATTGCGCCTCCTCAAACGAAATGCCGTGCTTCTTCTTGTTTGAGGCCGCCTTAGCTGTATCCCACTCGAATTTAATCATGAATACATTGTATGTACGCTTAGTAAATTGTCAAGAAGCCCTAACGGTTGACATAAGGGGCGCGCTTTAGCGCGCCCCGCTTGATGGATGGATTTCTCAAGATGCGGGCGAAGCGCACTGAAAACTGGGAAACAGGATTCGATTTCTGCGTCGGTGTTTGCAGTGAAAATTTCGATAGTCATTGATTGTCCGGAATGGTAACGCCTAACGTTGGAGTTATGCGTTTTTCTTCACAATTACTGGTGCTCCCCAGTCTTTTTCAAGCGTCTTTCTCATACTGGCCAAATCGGCACTACCAATGCGCCTTGATAGTTGGATTTCAATTTCAGAAAAAGCATTCAAGGCAGCACTAACGTTGGCTTTCCCTTGAGTTGTTAAAACAACAATTTTTGCGCTTGAATTGGTTGGGTCAATCTTGGTTTCTACCAGTTTTACTCTTTCTAGCTCTTTAACACTTTTCTGTGCGGCCTGCCTTGAGACACCAAGTCGTCGAGCCAACTCCGAAATACGAATGCCGTCGCTATCCAAGTAAGCCATCACCATTGACAGTGAGCGACTAAGGTCCGGCCAACCTTGTTCTTTCAATGAGGCCAACAAGCCCGCATCGAACCAATTAAAGGCATCTAGCAGCAATCGCCCCATCGGGGTAGTTCCGTGCTTTTTCATGCGGCAAAGTGTAAACCAGGTTGACGCTTCGAGCAAGGAACCATACACTGTCAACCTCATTGACACTTGGTCATTGACATAACATAAGGAGACAGAGATGAAGTGGATTCTTCCCCTGGGCATGGGCTACGTGGTCACGAATGTCGTAGCGACAACACTTGCAGTCGCTATCCTGCAACCCTTCGTGTCACCGATGTTCGGGTTGTACATTCGAACTGACGCAGACGGTCTGGCCTTTGCGCCGCTGCTCGTAGGCTATTTGGTAATCACCATCGCTTTAGTCTGGCTGATGCCGCGTGTGAAAAGCGGACGATCAGGCTGGTTACATGGTGCTGTGGTCGGCCTCGTACTGGGTACGGCGGTGTTCTTGGGCGATCATTTGGTCACGGCTGGTTGGTCGAAACTTCCAGCCTTGCCAATGCTGCTATCGGGTCTCGTCGATGCGCTTGCGGTCATGACCGGTGGGATCGTGGTTGCAGTAGTGCAGCAGCGACAAATTCGAAAATGAATTGCTCGTGTTTAAGGCAAGGCATGACGGATAGCTTTGGGGCATAACGTTCAAAGCCAGGGGCGCGGCGCGGCTTTATCGCGCAGCGTCCCCTGCACCGCAGGGTTGGGCACCTCGTCAGTCGTGACCAGCTTCGGCATGCAACTTCAGCCCAAGTGCCCCGATGACTTTAAGGATGGTGTCGAATCCAGGGCTACGATCACCGGAGAGCGCTTTGTAAAGACTTTCGCGAGACAATCCGGCATCGCGCGCGACCTGTGACATACCCTTGGCGCGAGCAATATCGCCAAGTGCTTTGGCAATAAATGCAGCATCTCCGTCGGCTTCTTCAAGGCAGGCTTCAAGATAAGCGGCCATTTCCTCTGGGGTTCTGAGGTGTTCGGCAACGTCATAGCGAGTGGTAACGGTCTTAGTCATGGTTGCTCCTCCGAAAGATTACGTGCGAGGCGCAATGCAGCCTTGATGTCCTTGGCTTGGGTAGTCTTGTCTCCACCAGCCAGCAGAATAATCAGCTCTCGCCCTCGCTTCTTGAAATATACCCGGTAACCGGGACCGTAGTTGATTCGCAATTCCGAGACACCTTTGCCAACCGGTTCGACATCTCCGGGGTTTCCAGCGGCAAGTCGTTCGATCCTTGCTTGGACGCGCGCTCTCGCCTAGAGGTCGCGCAAGTCGTCGAGCCACTGAGCGAAGAGGACGGTTTTGCGAATTTCAATCATGGAGCAACTGTAGCCCTATGGCTACACATTGTCAATGCCATACGCGCCGTCCTGAGGTGCCCAACGTCGAAAGTAAGGGGCGCGGCGCTTTAGCGCAGCGTCCCGCTTGACTGCGGGGTTAGGCATGAGAACGCAAAGGGAAATTGGCGGGACTGCGGATAGATTCAACCGATAAATCAACGTCGATCAGAGGCCAATAGAGATGATCGGGGGTTGGCCACTCGATGTTGGAGATTTCTTCAATCGTGGCTTTTTTGAACCAAGGGAATTCAGCGTAAGGAACAAAAAGCTCCTCATCGCCCACCAGTAGCCAGAAGCCCTTGTTTGAAGCCAAAGAAACTTCAATTTCCGAAGTGGATGTGCCAAGCATTGCGAATCTCCTCGTAATGATGTTGAACCAAGGACAATGCCTCACTGACTTGCTCTTTCGAGAGCCCTTGGTTCATGGCAAGCTCAATCTGGGGTTCCAGCCAGAATTTTGCCTCTCCATCTGTATGGGACACATGGATATGCATGCGCGGTTCTTCGCGAGAGAAGAAAAAGAAGCGAAAAGCGCCTTGGCGGAAAACGGTCGGTGCCATAGTTAAATCATAGCAGTTTTGACCATTTGACAGTGATGCCTAACGTTTGACATCAGGGGCGCCGCTAGGCGTCCCCCTTGACCGCCATGTTATGCATAGTTTTTAACGACCAAGGCGACAACAGAAATAATGATCGCAAGCACGGACAAACCGAGAGAAATCCAACCACGGATTTCATTTGGGCGAGATTGGCGACGCTTGAACTCCATCTCGGAAAGGATGTATTTCCCTGTGTCCGGTTTCCAGCCTGCCATGTATTCAGCAAGTTCGTCGTCTGACTTTTCCTTCAGCTGTTTGGAGAGTGAGTTCATGACCATAGATGAGATATCCGAAATAAAGGAAAGGTGGCTATGAGTTGTTGGTGAAAACTTGAAGCACTTTCAGGCAGACCCGCAAGACCTTAGCGACAAAGGCAGGTTGATGGCAATTGACATTCCTCGATTGCTGGATGCTGCCATGCATAACGTTTGACATAAGGGGCGGTGCGCTTCAGCGCAGCGTCCCGCTTGATGGATGGGTTAGCCACCAAATTTACCTGATAACAAAGCATTTATCACTTCTATAGCTAAAGCCCCATATAAACCACCAATTAGACCTTTGAGCCATTTCGGCAATGCCGACTCTTTTAATTTATAGAGTCCATGGTTCATGTTTATGAAGGTCAGAGAGAATCCGGCTGCAAAAAGTAACCAACCTAAAGTAGAGTCAAAGTAGTACAGCCAGCCGCTACCGATATGTTTGAGTTTCCAGGCACTGGCTGCGAATACTGCAGCACACAAACCAAGGTTACGTACATTATCAAAAATGCTTTTGACGGCAGCGTCGTTGCGAGCGATTTTGTCGAGAAATACGAATGGCATAATTTGGCTAACGGTTAAGGTGAGGGGCGCGAGCGGCGTCGCCGCGAAGCGTCCCTCTCGACTGATGGGTTAGCTTTCTGAATCACCATAAACCTTCTCCAGAAGTTCTTTCTTTGTTACCAGCACGGTGTTTTGTTCATCAACGACGTGGTCGAAATTAATGCTCATAACGCTTGGAGTGTATTGCCATGGCTTATCGAAGTCGTCGTCGTTCTCGGGGCGAATGAATGCGCATTCCGGCGCTGGCCAGCCATTGACGATGCGTAGAGCGGAAATGACGTTATTAAGTGACATGTAAGCGAGTTGCAACGAAAGGATGTCTCGTTCAGGTGACCAGTTCACTGAAGTGCGGTGCGCGCGAATGCTTCTATTCTTCTTGTTACTCCCGATGGACTCAATTTTGAAAAATGACGTACCAAAATCGGACTTGCCCATTAGGTGCATTTCGCCATCCGGCGGCGGGACACCATAAGACGGCTCTTTGCCAATCGCCAATGAGAAGCCACCGCGCTTTACGCGAAAGCCGTGTTTAAGAGAATTGTACTCATCTATGTAATTGGCGTTTTGGAAGTCCTGGGCAAGATAGCTCCAGACTTTAGAAAAGCAGGCAACCGTACGCTTCTGTTTGTCGCTTCCCGGTAGATAGGTCGCAAAGATCGCTTCTGCTACCAAAGGCCAACTGGCTGACGAAATATTGAGTTTAGTGAATATGTTTGGATCGCTGCGGCTAACTCGCTGGACAAACTCCCTCAGGTCGGATGTCGAGCACTTGGCAATCCAAGCATATGGACAATCTGGTGCTTGTACGTAGGCGCCAAGAAGAGAGAATAAGGTCTCCAAGGCATGATGAAGAGTTGTTCTGAGTGCGACCGACGCTCGCTGTTCATCTTCAGTAGCGAGGTGCGCGTTTAGGCAGTACTCGAAATATCCGGCATCCAGCCCACGAAGAAACTCATCGTTTCGTTTGGGAAGATCGAAGCCCCACAAGCAATAGGGCTCATCATTTACAAGAAAGATCAAGTTCTGCATTGCAGCGTCAGTAGAAAGCTAACGTGAAAGTAAGGGGCGCGCCGTAGGCGCGTCCTGCTTGACTGTAGGGTTGGGCATTATTCGAACAAGTTGGAAAGGTGTGCAAATGCCATGAATAGAAAAACCCCTGGGACGACAAACAATGCATAGAAAACTATAAGCCAGTTTGTTGGCATTGTTACTGTACTTATTGCGATTCCATAGATATTCGCAAACGTACTGAACAAAACAATCTCAACAACTCCGATTGCAAGGCCACAGACTGTGAGAACAAGAGCCTTGCCAAAATCATTAAGTTTTACGGGCTCAGATTTTCCTTGTGGCTCCTCAGTCGCGGCATCGGTAGCTTTCGCGACTGGCTGTTTTTCCTTGCTACTCTTTGTGCGCGTCATTTGCGCAAATTGCGGTATTAGCCCGATAAATGCCGCACATGCCGCAGCCAGTGCAATCCAGTCCGATGTATTCATATCAATGCCCAACGTTTGAATTCACCGGACCTGCGCGGCTTCTCGCGCAGGTCCGGTGGAACGATGGGTTAGCCAGCTTATACTACGCATTGACTGGATACCGACTTGAGATCGCAATCCGATTCCAAGTATTGATCACGACACCGAGCCACTCGACTGCTGCAATCTCTTCATTTGATAGCACGGCAGCGGCTTCACTGTATATAGATTCAGGAATTTGCCCCTTGGCAATTAATGTTACCGCTTCACCAAGCGCAAGGGCTGCGCGTTCTTTCTCAGTGAAATACTGCGTTTCCCGCCATGCTGGTAAAACGCTGATGCGGTCGCTGGATTCGCCGCAAGCCAGCGCATCACGAGTGTGGAGCCTGACGCAGAATGCACACTGATTCAACTGAGATGCCCGAAGTCTCAACAAATGTGTGAAGCCTTCAGCGATTCCAGCAGATGCGGCGTATTCGCTTGCTAGGCGATCAAGGACGGCAACAGTTTGATATAGATCTGGTGCGGTCTTGCCTAGGTTAACTCGATTTTCCATTGCTTAAAAACTCCTCAAGTGTTGAGTCTAGGCTAACGTAAAGTAGACCCCAATAAAAAACTTGGGTCTTAGGAAGCAAAGCACCGATTAAGGTGTGATAACTTCCTAATATGGTTAGTAAAAACAGGTATTACCGACGTTCTAAAATCAGCGAGGCTAAATTCAGACAGCTTGTAAGGTGTTTTGCCCTGGATTTCACG
>NZ_DASXVH010000056.1:0-39744 GCF_036504375.1 Novimethylophilus sp. | reverse complement strand
GGATGTATTCGATTACATCGAGATGTTTTACAACCCAACCCGACGACATGGTTACAACAACAGCCTGTCTCCGGTAGAGTTCGAGAGGCAGTATTTCAGCAGGCTCGAAAGTGTCTAGTGGGGACGGGGCGATTCAGGATGATGTTAAAGCGGGGCGGATATCGGAGATTGACGTTGCCGTGCTTAAGCAGCGTGGCCGGGAATTGTTGGAGGGTCGCGCCAGCTGATGTCGGTTCGTTTCGCCGGTGCGGCAGAGACGGACCTTCTGGATCTTTGGCTGACCATCGCGGAAGACAACCCGACAGCGGCAGATAGGGTTCTGGGCTCGATTTACGGAACGGCGATATTGATCGGTGCTCAGCCTGAAATGGGGAGGGCACGGCCGGATTTGGGGGATGAGCTACGTAGTTTTCCGACCAGGACGCCCTACATTATTTCTATGTACCGGACGCCGATGGTGTCATCGTGCTCCGGGTATTGCACCATGCACGCGATATCGGCGCTGAATATTTTTAAGGATTAAGCGTACCGATTCCGGTAGCTTCAAGCCGCCTGCGCTTCCTTCTCCCTGCCCCTAAGCAACCCTGGCCGCGTCGCCATCCTCTCGGCGTAAGCTTCCAGCACCGCCGATTCCAGCTTGACTCCCGCTTTGCGTGCCCAGTTGAGCGTGCCGCCCAGCAGGATGTCGGCGGCGGTGAACTGGCTGCCGACGGCGTATTCGCGGCCTTCCATATGCTGTGCCAGCACAGAGGCGGCACGATGGAATTCCCAGATGCAGGTTTCCGCGACTGCCGGGATGCGGTGCTCTTGCGGCAGGAGCTTAGTGTATTTCGCCATCGTCCACAGCGGCGTTTCCAGCTCGCTCATCGCGAAAAAACACCATTGGAAATAATGCGCGCGGTCGGCGATATCTGCCGGCACCAGGCCGGAGGCCGGGAATTTTTCGCCGATGTAGGTGCAGATGGCGGCGGATTCGGTCAATGCGAGGTTGCCATCGACCAGCGCGGGCACTTTGCCGCCGGGGTTCACTTTGAGGAACTCCGGTTGTTTGTGCTCGCCCCTGGACAGGTCTACCGGGATGAATTCGTAATCGGCACCGGCCTCTTCCAGCGCCCAGGTGGCGCGCGTCGAGCGGGTGTAGGGGTGGCCGTAAATCTGGATCATGGCTGTCTCCTTTATTTTCCCCAGCGCAGGGCCGGGGTGTGCACCGGGCTATCCCAGTGCTGGCGGATTTCATCGTCCAGCAGGCAGACGGTGATCGACGCGCCGGCCATTTCCAGCGAGGTGGTGTAGTCGCCGACCAGCGAGCGGCTGATGTTGAGGCCGTGTTTTTCGAGAAGCTTGGCCGCCGAGTTGTAGAGCACGTAGAGCTCCATCAGCGGCGTGCCGGTGAAGCCGTTGACCATCAGCAGCACTTCGCTGCCGGCCGCGGGCTTGAGGTCTTCGAGGATCGCGGCGATGAGGTCGGCGACGATTTCGTCCGCCGAGCGCATTTTTTCGCGGCGGCGGCCCGGCTCGCCGTGGATGCCGACACCCATTTCCAGTTCGTGTTTATCGATCTCGAAGGTCGGCCGTCCGGCGGCCGGGACGATGCAACTGGTGAGCGCCACGCCCATCGAGGCGGTGCGGCTGTTGACCTTGTCGCCCAGCGCCTTGCATTCCGCCAGGCTGGCGCCGGTTTCGGCCAGGCTGCCGACCACTTTTTCGACGATCACCGTGCCCGCGACGCCGCGCCGCCCGGTGGTGTAGGTGGAGTTCTCCACCGCCACGTCGTCGCTGGTCAGTACAGTGGCATGCGCGAACGGCAGCATCTCGGCCGCCATTTCGAAGTTCATCACGTCGCCGGCGTAATTCTTGACGATAAACAGTACCCCTTTGCCGTTTTCCACGGCTTCTGCCGCGGCCAGCATCTGGTCGGGCGTGGGCGAGGTGAACACATGGCCGGGGCAGGCGGCATCCAGCATGCCGTAGCCGACGAAGCCGCTATGCAAAGGCTCATGGCCGGAACCGCCGCCGGAGATCAGCGCGACCTTGTTCCGGGGCTTCTGCGCGCGGGTCAGGTAATTGGGGTCGAGATGCAGGCTGACCAGGTCGCGGTGCGCCGCGGCAAAGCCGGACAGGCTCTCGACCAGTAGGTCGTCAATCCGGTTGATGAATTTTTTCATGTGAGCCCCTCCTGAAATTACAGTTTAACCGCTGATGAACGCAGATAAACGCCGACACCCCAAATTCCCAGCCTTAAAACTTTTTCGTTCAATCAATGGCAGGAGTTCAAATAGAAAAGCGGAAGACCGTTTTGGTTTTATCTGCGTTCATCGGCGGTTAATTATTGCTTTTAACCCAGTGCCAGATCGCATACCGTCTGGATAATTACCTGACTGGTCTTGGCGCCGGGGTCGATGTGGCCGATGGCGCGTTCGCCCAGGAATGCCGCGCGGCCCTTGGTGGCGATCAGGTCGCGCGTCGCCAGCATGCCTGTTTCAGCCTCGCGCTTGAGCGCATCCAACAAGGGCGCGCGTTCGGCGCCTTCTGCGGCCAGTTGGGTAAACGTGCGCGACACCGGGATCAGCACGTCCAGCATGGTCTTCTCGCCCAAGTCCGCCTTGCCGCGGTTCTTGATCGCCTCCACCCCAGCGGCAAAAACCGCAGCGATTTGCGGCAGGGTTTCCGCGCCCTGTTCCTTTACCGTTTTCGCCATGGCCATGAAAAAGCTTCCGATCAGCGGTCCGGAAGCGCCGCCTATGGTGGAGAGCAGCTTCATGCCGATTTTTTGCAGCGCCGCATCCGGGCTCAGGCTGGCCAGTTCATCGTACATGGTGACGATGGTGGCGCAGCCGCGTTTCATGTTGATGAAATGATCGCCGTCGCCGATCTCGCGGTCGAGCGATTCGATTGCGGATTCGCTGGAAAGGATGGCGGCGTTGACGGCCTGGGCGGCCTGGAGGATGAATTCGGTTTTCATAAATACAGGTAAAGACCGGACCGGCCGGAAGAGTTATGTGCTGCTGTCGACGCTCAAGGCCGTCGCCCCGCTGGACGCAAGCAGCAGGAAACCGCCGGCGATGGCGAGATTTTTCATAAACATGATCGTTTGCATCTGGTCGGCGAAATTGTGATGAAAGACAAGCGCCGCCACCACCGAAAATACCGCAAGCGCATAGGCCACGATTCTGGTCTGGAAGCCGACGATGACGGCAATGCCGCCCAGCAATTCCAGTGCGGCGGTCGGCCACAGCAGGATGCCGGGCAGGCCCATGGACTGCATGTAGCCTGCGGTGCCGGCGGGATCGGAAATTTTGCCGACTGCCGACAGCACAAAGATCAGCGCGAGCAATATGCGGCCAAGCAAGTGAACATAAGGATTCATGGTGTTCTCCTAGAGTGGTTGTCGATACGGTTATTTGATGCAGACCGCACGGACCTGCTTCATGTCCGTGACACCCTGCAGCACTTTTTCGATGCCGTCCTGCTTCAGCGTGCGCATGCCGTCATCCAGCGCGGTGGCGAACATTTCGGCGACGCGGGCGTGCTCTTGGATGTTTTTCTTGATGGCGTCGGTGCCTTCCAGCAACTCGTGCAGGCCGACGCGGCCCTTGTAGCCGCTGTTGTTGCACTTGTCGCAGCCCTTGGCGCGGTACAGCGTGAGCTGGCCCTTGTCGTTGCCGAAGTTTTTCACCCATTCCTGGTAGATGGCCTTGTAGGCGGCATCGGGGTCTTTTTTCCAGCCGATGGTGTTTTTGAGTTCCAGGCAGTATTCGTTGAGCATGCCCTTGATTTCGTTGGCGTCCGGCGTATAGGCTTCCTTGCAGTCGCACAGGCGTTTGCCGAGGCGCTGGGCGAGGATGCCCAGCAGCGCGTCGGCGAAGTTGAACGGGTCCATGCCCATGTCCAGCAGGCGCACGATGGATTCCGGCGCGCTGTTGGTGTGCAGCGTGGCAAACACCAGGTGGCCGGTCAATGAGGCCTCGATGCCGGTGGAGACGGTCTCCTTGTCGCGCATTTCGCCCACCATGATGACGTCCGGGTCGGCGCGCAGGAAGGCTTTCATCACCATCGCGAAATCCAGTCCGGCCTTCTTGTTGACCTGCACCTGGCGCAGCCCCTTCTGGGTGATTTCCACCGGGTCTTCCGCAGTCCAGATCTTGGTTTCCGGCGTATTGATGTAGCCCAGTGCGGAGTGCAGCGTAGTGGTTTTACCGGAACCCGTGGGGCCGCAGACGAAGAACAGTCCATACGGTTTGGCGACCAATTCCTTGAGCTTGGCGTTGTTGCGCTTGGAGAGCCCCAGCTTGTCGAGCGGAATCGGTTTGCCGGCCGCGAGGATACGCATCACGATGTCTTCCAGACCGCCCGCGGTGGGGATGGTGGCGACGCGCAGCTCTATATCCAATGGCCCGAATTTCTTGAACTTGATCTTGCCGTCCTGTGGCCTGCGCTTTTCGGCGATGTCGAGGTCGCACATGATCTTGATGCGCGCGGCCAGCGCATTTCTATAGCTGGGAGGCACCTCGATGTAATTGACCAGCGTGCCGTCCTTGCGGAAACGGACTTCGGTCTTGGCTTTTTCCGGATAGGGTTCGATATGGATGTCGGAAGCGCCCTGGTTGTAGGCGTCGATGATGATCTTGTTCACCAGCTTTACCAGTTCGTTGTCCTGTGCGGCGGAAATATCCTCCTGGCTCAAGCCGCCTTCTTCCTCGTCCTCGCCCAGCGTCGACAGCAGATCGTCGATCGAGCCGGTGAGCGAACTGGCGCCGTAGAATTGCGCCAGCGTGGCGACAAAGTCGCGGTTCAGACAAACCTTGTAAGTGACCTTGGCGTGCTTGGGAAAAATATTGCTGACAATACGCGAGCCGCGCACGCGTTCGGGGTCGGGGGTGAGAATGATCAGCCCGTCTTCCCTGCTTTCGTCTATCGGCACCCAGCCGCTGGCCTGGACGTAATCCTGCTTGAGGTTTTTCAGCAAATCCATCGGCTTGATGCGGTCGTTCTTGCTGGGTTCGTAAGGCACGCCGAAAAACACCGATAGCGCCTTGCCGATGTCGGCCGGCTTGACCTGGAATTCCTCGATCAGCACCTCTTCCAGGTCCTTGCTCTTGCTGCGCGCGGAGCGCTGGGCGAGTTCCAGTTCCTGTGCGGCAAGCACGCCCTCGGCCACCAGGTTGTCGTATTTGGTCTTGATCGCCTGTCCCAGCGGCACCTGGCGCTGGTTGAGCGCGATCGCCAGCGTCTTGGCGATCTCGATCGCGCCTTCTTCCGCCATTTCCGGGAAAGGCAGGCCGGACAGCGTGTTGATCACCTGCACCACACCCATCAGGCCGGCGTCTTCCAGACTGATGATGGGGAGGACCAGCATTTGCTTGGTGCGGAAACCGGTTTTCTTGTCGACTTCTTTCAGGAAGCGGATTTCCGGGCTGATCCGGCTCAGTTCGGCATCGTCGTAAACGTCTGCGATATTCGTCATCACTCTTTGGAGAGCGACATAGCCGGCGATACTTTGCGGGTTGATTGCCAACCGCAGTTCCTTGAAAGCATTGAGCCCGGTTTTGACTTTGGAAACGATTGCGGTCTTGTCTTCGCTCAATACATACAGCGTGAGGCGCTCGGCCTCGAACAGGTTACGGACGTCTTCGCTGACTTCGACAATGATTTCATCGATGTTGCGGGTGGCATGGATTTTATTGGTAACAGCCTGCAGCTTCTTGGTGAAAGCCAGCCTGGAGCCCATCTCGGCGAGGCTGGCGTCATTCTTCGGGGCGGCAGTGCTCATCGTTGTCATTCCGGAAAGTCAGTGCAAGAGTCGAACACTATCATACGGAACTTGAAAGTCAATTCGCGGCCGGCAGCGCGGGAATACGGTAAAATTCACCTTAATCATTCAGTTATTGGAGCCGCCTTTATGCCCGTCAATCTGACCGCCCCCGATCCCGCCTCCCTGCTGCCCGTGAAGGGGGTCGAGCTGGGCCATGCCGAAGCGCATGTACGCAAGCCGAACCGCAAGGATTTGCTGGTGATGCGGTTGAGCCCGGGCAGCCGCGTCGCCGGCGTGTTCACGCAGAATCGGTTCTGCGCCGCGCCGGTTGTAGTGTGCAAACAGCATCTGGCGAAGAGCAGCGGCATCCGCGCACTGCTGGTCAATACCGGCAATGCCAATGCCGGCACCGGCGAGGATGGTCTGCTGCGCGCCCGCCGCAGCTGCGAGGCGTTGGCAGGCTTGCTTGGGATTGCCGACGACCAGGTGCTGCCGTTCTCCACCGGGGTCATCATGGAGCCGCTGCCGGTGGAGCGCGTGGTGGCTGGGCTGCCGGCATGCGTCGAGAACCTCGGCGAGGACAACTGGGCCAATGCCGCGGAAGCGATCATGACCACCGACATCGTCGCCAAGGCGTGCTCGAAGCAGATCCGGATCGGCGGCAACATGGTGACCGTGACAGGCATCGCCAAGGGTTCCGGCATGATCCACCCCAACATGGCCACCATGCTGGGCTACATCGCGACCGATGCCGCCGTCGCGCAGCCGGTGCTGGAAGCGATGATCCGGCATGTGGTCAACCGTTCCTTCAACTGTATCACCGTGGATGGCGACACTTCGACCAACGACTCGTTGATCCTGATTGCCAGCGGCCAGGCCGGCAATGCCGAGATCGCCGCGCAGGATGCGGACTACGTCGCGCTGCGCGATGCCGTGACCGAGGTCGCCGCGACGCTGGCGCAGGCCATTGTCAGGGATGGCGAGGGTGCGACCAAGTTCATGACGATCGAGGTGGAAGGCGGCAAGGATGAAGCCGAATGCCGCAAGGTGGGTTATGCGATTGCGCATTCGCCGCTGGTGAAAACCGCATTTTTCGCTTCCGATCCCAATCTGGGGCGTATCCTGGCGGCGGTGGGCAATGCCGGCATCGCGGATCTCGACGTCAGCCAGGTGCAGCTGTTTTTGGATGACATGCTGGTGGCGCAGAACGGTGGCCGCGCGGCGAGCTATCGGGAGGCCGACGGCCAGCGCGTGATGCAGCAGCCGGAAATCACCGTGCGCGTGGTGCTGGGGCGCGGGGATGCTTCGGCCGCCATCTGGACCTGCGATTTTTCCTACGATTACGTGAAAATCAACGCGGACTACCGAACCTGATGGTCGACCTCGATCGCCTGCTTACCCGCGCCGAAACCTTGCTGGAAAGGTTGGGCCGCGTGTTGCCTGCCGCAACGCCAGAGCCCGACTGGTCGGCCCAGGCCTGGCGCTGGCGCAAGCGCGGCAATGCCGGCTTTCTGCAGGCGGTGGCGCATCCCCGGCATATCCGGTTGGCCGATCTGCAAGGCGTGGACCGGCAAAAAGTCTCACTGCAACGCAACACGCTGCAGTTCGTGCGCGGTCTGCCGGCCAACAATGTGTTGCTGACCGGCGCGCGCGGCACCGGCAAATCGTCGCTGATCAAAGCCTTGCTGGCGGAGTATGCCGGCGATGGCTTGCGGTTGCTGGAAGTGGACAAGAACGATTTGGTCGACTTGCCGGATATTGCCGATCTGGTGGCAGGGCGCCCCGAGCGGTTCATCCTGTTCTGCGACGATTTGTCTTTCGAGGCGGACGACCCCAGCTACAAGGCGCTCAAGGTGGCGCTGGACGGCTCTATCGCCGGGGCGGCGGACAACGTCCTGATTTACGCCACCTCCAACCGGCGTCATCTGATGCCGGAATTCATGGCGGAAAACCTGGAGTCGGACGAAATCCGCCCCGGCGAGACGGTCGAGGAAAAGGTAGCGCTGTCGGAGCGCTTCGGTGTGTGGCTGTCGTTCTACCCTTTCGACCAGGACGAGTACCTGGCCATCGTCAAGCATTGGCTGCATGCTTTCGGCATCACGCGGCTCACGCCGCAGGCGCGCCGTGCCGCGCTGCAATGGGCGCTGGGACGCGGCTCCCGCAGCGGCCGCGTGGCCTGGCAGTTCGCGCGCGATTGGGCGGGGCAACGCGGTTTAAATGGCTGAAACTGTCGAGGCTGCCGTCGCCGTCATCCTGCGCGATGACGGTCAGGTGCTGCTGGGCCAGCGGCCGGAGGGCAAGCCGTGGGCGGGTTGGTGGGAATTTCCCGGCGGCAAGATCGAAGCCGGGGAAACGCCGTTCCATGCGCTGCAGCGCGAACTGCACGAAGAGCTGGGCATCGAAGCCGCAGAGGCTTACCCCTGGATTACCCGCGTGTTCAGCTACCCCGAGCGCACAGTCAAGTTGCGCTTCTTCACGGTACGGCGCTGGCACGGAGAAGCGCACGGCAAGGAGAACCAGCAGTTATCCTGGCAGAGCCCGGAGCAAGTCGCCGTTTCTCCACTGCTGCCAGCCAATGCTCCGGTGCTCGATGCGCTGCGCCTGCCGTCGACCTACGCCATCACCAATCTGGCCGAAATGGGAGAGAGAGCCTTCCTGAGCGCGCTGGAACATGCACTGCAAAACGGCCTGCGCATGATGCAAGTGCGGGAAAAGCAGTTGACGCAGGACGAATTCGCGCGCTTCGCCGCGTTGGTGGTGCGGCACGCAAAGCCCTATGGTGCAAAAGTGGTCGTCAATGGCGACATCGAGTTGGCGCTTGCCGTCGGCGCTGACGGCGTGCATCTGCCGTCTGCAGTATTGATGGCATCAACCGCCGGCAAGCCTGCGGGCCTGCTATGCGGGGCTTCCTGCCACAACCGCGGGGAGTTGGGCCGGGCGGCCGAACTTAATCTTGACTATGCGCTGCTCGCGCCGGTGCAGCCGACCTTGACCCATCCCGGGACGCCGGCATTGGGCTGGGACGGTTTTGAACACATGATTCTGGAACAGCCGATGCCGGTCTATGCGCTGGGCGGAATGGCGGCGTCCGACCTGCTCGCTGCCTGGCGGCACGGGGCGCATGGTATCGCGATGCAGAGGGGGGTATGGCAATGAAGCTTTGGGGATGCATGATCATCCTGGCGCTATCGGCCTGCGCCAAATCCCCTGCGGTGCAGGCCGTCCATTGCAGGGATCCTGTTGCCGGGTGCCGTCTGGATGCAGGAATGGAAGTGCGTTTCTCGAAAATTCCCGCCGTCATGCGGAGGTTCGACCTCGACGTCATCGCGCCCGAGAGCGCCGCGCCTTATGCGAGTTTTCAAATGCAGGGCATGGAGATGGGCCTGAACCGTTACCGCCTGCTATGGAATAACGGCAAATGGCATGCCGAGGCCATGCTGCCGGCTTGCGTACAAGGACGGCATGATTGGATATTGCGCCTGGAAGCGGGCGGAAAAATTTACGCGATGCCGTTCACCGGCGGCTAGTCGGCTTTTACCGGCAGCCGGATTTTTTGCGTGCCGGTGCCTTTGCCGTCTTTGAACGTCAGCACGATTTCGATATTCTCACCGGCCTTCAAAGGCTTTTTCAAATCGACCAGCATCAGGTGGAATCCGCCGGGCTCGAGCTTGACCAGCTTGCCGGCGGGCAGGTCCAGCGTCTCCAGCATGCGCATTTTCATCACGCCGTTTTTCATCGACATTTCGTGAATTTCCACGCTGTCGGCGACAGCGCTTTTGATCGCTACCAGTTTGGCCGGCTTGTCGCTCTTCAGGCTCAGGTAGGCCGCTCCCACTTCCTGTCCGGGCGCGGTGGCTCGCGCCCAGGCATCGCTGACGGCGACCTCGGCATAAACACTGCGGCACAGCAGGAGCAGCGCGAGAGTACAAATCAATCTATTCATCATCAAGGTGCTATTCATCATTGAGATCCTTGGGTGGTTTTTCGCTTTCCGGAATGCGGTAGCCTTCGGAGGCCCATTGACCGAGATCCATCAGCTTGCAGCGCTCTGAGCAGAACGGCCGCCAGGGATTGTCGGTTCTATATTCGACCGGTTCCCCGCAGGTGGGGCAGGCGACTTTTTTGGGTTCAGGGCTTACAGGTTGCACAGAATCAGGTCGAAAGCGACATCCGCTTCGAACGGCCGCGGTTTTTGCGCGCCGTCCAAGCAGTTGAAACGGATATTGATGGCGTACTTGTTGGCGCTCACTTCGGGAAAGCACGTTGCTTCGTCGGCCAGCGTGACGCGCAGCATCTGCGCCGGTTTGGCGCCGCCCAGCATTTGCTGGAACGCGCCCTGCACCGCGGTATAGCGGGTTTTGGAGCCGCTGCCGCGTAGGATGTGCAGAATGATGCGAAGGGCGTCGTACAGCGGCAATAACGGCATCAACCAGTTTTCGATGCTGGCCTGGCGCGTTTCCGCCGATTGGCCCAGCCAGTAGTGATAGGAGGGAACGTCGAATTCGCAGGCACCGCCCGGCATCACCGCCCGCTGCTTGATTCCCATCAGCCATTCGCTTTCGCGCAGAGGCTGCCCGATGCGCCCCGTCATGCCGCGCAGGCTGACGGCGGTCTTTTCGATTTCGCCGATTACTTCGTTGAGGATTTCTTCGGCGATGGCCGGATTGCCGCGCAGGCTGTCCATCACCTGTTTCTGGCGGTCCAGTTCCTGCAGCAGGTCGGTTTTGAGGTCGGAGCGGTCAACCAGGTCCAGAATCTGGAATATCACCAGCAGCGCGCAGTGATGGCTGAATTCATGGGTGCCCACAGCATGGTGCTGGACTTTGACGAAGAGGTCTTCCAGCCGGAGCAGGATACGGATACGCTCGTTGAAAGGGTAATCGTAAGTGGTCACGAAAATTTCTTTTCCAGCATAGGGTTAGGCTGACCGTAGGTTGATGCGGATTATGAGGTTGATTGTGTAACTATGCAAGCCTTATATACTTTTTGTGCATTTCATTGACTTTTTCTGTCAGGTTTTCAAGATCGGAATCGTTGACAATTATGTCGTCTGCGCGGGCAAGACGCATCGCTCTCGGCAATTGGGCTGCCATGACTGCGCGTACTTCGGCCTCGGTCAAAACGCTGCGGGCCATCGCACGCTCGATCTGCAATGCCTCCGGGCAATCCACCACCAGCGTGCGCTGGATAAGGTCGGCATAGGCGCCGGTTTCAAATAGCAGCGGCACGACGATCATGCAGTAGCGAGCATTGCCGGAGCGGGCCAGTTCAGCGATGACGCATTGCCGGATGCGGGGGTGCAGGATGTTCTCCAGCGTTTCTTTTGCGCGGCGGTCATTGAATATCAGGTGGCGCAGGGCAGCCCGGTCCAGCGCGCCGTCAGGTGACAAATATTGCGTGCCGAATTCGGCGGTAATGGCCTTGACTGCTGGTTGGCCGGGTGCGGTCAGCACATGCGCGATGGCATCGGCATCTATGATGCTTGCACCCAATTGCGCGAACAGCCTGGCAGCGGTGCTTTTGCCGCTGCCGATGCCACCGGTCAGGCCTACCGCCAGCATGCCGATCAAGCCGCGAGATAAAAGCTTGCCAGTTGCGGCCCCCAGAACAGCGCGGCGATACCGCCCAGCGCCAGATAGGGGCCAAACGGAATAGGCACGTTGCGGCCATGTTTGGCCAGCACGATCAGCGCGATGCCCACGATGGAACCAAGCAGCGAGGATAACAAGATTACCGCCGGCAATAATTGCCAGCCGAACCAGGCACCTATCGCCGCCAGCAGCTTGAAATCGCCGTAGCCCATGCCTTCCTTGCCGGTGGCCAGCTTGAACAGCCAGTAAACTGCCCACAATGCCAGATAGCCCGCCATCGCGCCGATCACGGCGGATTTGAGGTCGGCGAAGCCGCCATTCATGCTGAACAGCAGTCCTGCCCATAACAACGGCAGCGTAATGTCATCGGGCAGAAGCTGGGTATCGAAATCGATGAAGGTCAATGCGATCAGGCTGGCAGCCAGGAAAAACGCCGCGAACGCGGTGAGGCCGAAACCGAATTTCCAGGCAACCAGCCCGCCTAGCACGCCGGTGAGAAGCTCGACCAGAGGATAGCGGGTGCTGATGCGCGTCTTGCATTCCGCGCATTTTCCGCCCAGCCATAGATAACTTATCACCGGGATGTTTTCCAGCGCGCTTATCCGGTGGCCGCACGCGGGGCAGGCGGAGCGCGGTACGACCAGATTATAGGCGGCAGGCCGGGAGATATCTTCCTGCCCGCCGTTCAATGCGGCGCATTGCAATTTCCAGTCGCGCTCCATCATCAGCGGCAGGCGGTGGATCACGACGTTGAGAAAGCTGCCTATCATCAGGCCGAACAGGCTGGCGATGGCGATAAATATGGGGGGATAAGTATTCAGGAGTTCTATCATGGGTGGGATGATGGCATTTGCGAAAAAGGCTGGCAAGCGGCGTCAGATAATCGCGGCATGTTTTTCCATCAGCTGTTCGTAAATCAGATGCTGCAGGAGTATGGCTTCGGTGGAGCGCATGTTCTGGAAACGGATGCCGTAACACCAGCCGGCAGCGTTGTCGGCCTGATGAGAGCTTTGAATAATGCCGCCGGCATTGAAATTGACTTCATAGTCGTTGGGCTGGAGCCAGAAGCGAAAGCTGATGGCGACATGCTGGCCCGGCTCGCCGAGCGGGATAGCGCAATCCGCTTGTACCCCCAACGCGCTGAGGTCGGAAATGGTGGCCTCCTGCCCCGAGGTGCTGCCCGGCGCGAGATTGCTCAGGCGAGCCGGGATACTCACCCGTACCCGCACCGCCTTGCGGATTTCCGCACCCTGGATCTCGGCCGGATAAGACAGATGGCAGTAAGAATAAGGCAGGTGGCGGACTTTTAGCACATCGCAATTAAACGCGTAAGCGATGCGCCCGGAAAAGCCGCGTACCAGCACAGTGTCGCCTTCGGCCAGCGGAATAGTGCCGTTCCAGGCCGCCGGCAGCCTGACGATCAAGCTGCTGCCTTTGAGGAAACCGAGCAGCCGGGTATAGAAATGTTCTCCGGGACGTGCTGCGGGAGGGTCGATTTGCAGCCGGTGATCGACCTGCAGGCGCAGATCGTCAAAATGATAGGAGCGTGTAGGCAGCGAGCCGATCCTGGGCAGCGCGGTATCCGAAGGTACCATCTGTTCTTGATTAGGGCTGCCGGGGTCTATGGATGGACTCATGGTGTTTGCCTGATTGACGCAGCAGGGTGATTATATCGGGTAAAATTTTGCCATGTACAATTTGATCCGTCCCCTGCTGTTTCGTCTGGACGCCGAACGCGCCCATCATTTCACGCTGCAGTCTCTGGCGATCGTGCATCGCCTCGGGCTTTCTGGCCTCATCCCGGATGCGCCCAGTTGTCGACCGCGGCAGGTCATGGGGCTGACGTTCCCCAATCCGGTGGGCTTGGCCGCCGGCCTCGACAAAAATGGCGCCTATATCGATGCGCTGGCCGCGCTGGGTTTCGGCTTTATCGAAGTGGGGACGGTGACGCCGCGCCCGCAGCCGGGAAATCCGCAGCCGCGGCTGTTCCGCATTCCTGAGGCGCAAGCCATCATCAACCGTTTCGGATTCAACAATGACGGCGTCGATGCCTTGATCGACAACGTCAGGCGCTGCAATTACCGCGGCATTCTGGGTATCAATATCGGCAAGAATTTCGATACGCCGATCGAGCGTGCAACGGACGACTACCTGATTTGCCTGCGCAAGGTATATCAATATGCCGGCTATGTGACGGTGAATATATCATCACCCAACACCAAAAACCTGCGCCAATTGCAGGATAGCGATGCGCTGGAAGGATTGCTGTCCGCACTCAAGCAGGCCCGGGCGCAGCTTGCCGATATCCACGGCAAATACGTCCCCATCGCGCTCAAGATCGCGCCCGACCTGGAAGCCGGGCAGATCGGCGAAATCGCCGAATTATTGCTGAAACACAATCTGGACGCCGTCATTGCCACCAACACCACGCTTGCGCGCGAAGGCGTGGAAGGCCTGCCGCATGCGGATGAAGCCGGCGGGCTTTCGGGCGCGCCGGTGCGCATCAAATCAACCGCGGTCATTAAGCAGCTGGCGTTGTCTTTGGGGAATGAAATCCCGATTATCGGCGTTGGCGGCATTCTGCACGGAGCGGACGCAACAGAGAAAATCCAGGCCGGGGCCGCCTTGGTGCAGGTCTATAGCGGTCTGATCTATCGCGGACCGGAACTGGTCAGGGAAGTCTGCGCGGCGCTGGGCTAGCGCAAGCGCCGCATAAAAAAGGGCGGCCCAAGCCGCCCTTTTTGTTTTGGGTGAAACTACATGACGCCTTCGTCGGCGGCTTCAACTGGGGCTGAAGCCTGGGTGTTTTCAAAGCTTAGTATCACCTTTTCGTCGGCACCGATGTCGACCGTCACACGCCCGCCGTTGGCCAGCTTGCCGAACAGGAGCTCGTCGGCCAGCGCCTTGCGTATCGTGTCCTGGATCAGCCTGGACATCGGGCGAGCGCCCATCTGCGGGTCGAAGCCCTTCTTGGCGAGAAAGTCCTTCAGCGCATCGGTGAACATGGTGTCCACTTTCTTCTCGTGCAGCTGATCTTCCAGCTGCATCAGGAACTTGTCGACCACGCGGATGATGATGTCGTGATCCAGCGCCTTGAACGAGATCGTCGCATCCAGGCGATTGCGGAATTCCGGCGTGAATAAACGCTTTATCTCGCCCATCTCGTCGCCTTCACTGGCGCTCTTGGTGAAGCCGATGCTGGTCTTGGACAAAGCTTCGGCCCCCGCATTGGTGGTCATGATGATAGTGACATTGCGGAAATCGGCCTTGCGCCCGTTGTTGTCGGTGAGCGTACCGTGATCCATTACCTGCAGCAGGATGTTGAAAATATCCGGGTGCGCTTTTTCGATTTCATCGAGCAGCAGCACCGAGTACGGATGCTTGGTAATGGCTTCGGTCAGCAGGCCGCCCTGCTCGAAGCCGACGTAGCCCGGAGGCGCGCCGATCAGGCGGGAAACCGCGTGGCGCTCCATGTATTCGGACATGTCGAAGCGCACCAGTTCGATCCCCAGCGTGTAGGCCAGCTGGCGCGCGACCTCGGTCTTGCCGACGCCGGTGGGGCCGCTGAACAGGAACGCGCCGATCGGCTTGGATGAGTTGCCCAGCCCGCTGCGCGACATCTTGATCGCGGCAGCCAGCGCGTCGATGGCGGCGTCCTGGCCGAACACGACGGCCTTGAGGTCGCGGTCCAGCGTCTTCAGTGCATTGCGGTCGTCGCTGGAAATGTTCTTCGAAGGAATGCGCGCGATTTTCGAAATAATCTCTTCAATTTCCTTGTTGCCGATGACCTTCTTCTGGCGCGATTTCGGCAATATGCGCTGCGCGGCGCCGGCCTCGTCGATGACGTCGATGGCCTTGTCCGGCAGGTGGCGGTCGTTGATGTATTTCGCCGACAGCTCGGCCGCAGTGGACAGCGCAGCGGAGGTGTATTTCACGCTGTGGTGCGCTTCGAAACGCGACTTCAGGCCTTTGAGGATATCCACGGTTTCGGCGATGGAGGGCTCTTCCACGTCGATTTTCTGGAAACGGCGGGACAGCGCGTGATCTTTTTCGAAAATGCCGCGGTATTCCTGGTAAGTGGTCGCGCCTATGCATTTCAGCTGGCCGTTGGACAGCGCCGGCTTGAGCAGATTGGAAGCGTCCAGCGAGCCGCCGGAAGCGGCACCGGCACCGATCAGGGTATGAATTTCATCGATGAACAGGATCGCGTTGGGGTTGCCGCCCAGCTTCTTCAGCACCGCTTTCAGGCGCTGCTCGAAATCGCCGCGATACTTGGTGCCGGCCAGCAGCGCGCCCATATCCAGCGAATAGATCACGCAATGCGACAGGATTTCCGGCACGTCGCCCTCGACGATCAGGCGCGCCAATCCTTCGGCGATGGCGGTCTTGCCCACTCCGGCCTCTCCTACCAGCAGAGGGTTGTTCTTGCGGCGGCGGCACAAGGTCTGGATTACGCGTTCCAGTTCCAGCGTACGGCCGATCAAGGGATCGATTTTACCGGCCGCGACCTGGGCGTTGAGATTCAACGTGAAGCTTTCCAGCGCATTGCTGCCGGCTTGCTCCTGCTCGGTTTCCTGTTCGCCGGAGGCGCGTTTCTCGGTAGTGTTCTCGGTGACTTTGGCAATGCCGTGGGCGATGTAATTCACCACATCCAGGCGCGTGATGCCGTGTTGATGCAGGAAAAATACCGCGTGGGAATCCTTTTCACCGTAGATCGCCACCAGTACGTTGGCGCCGTTCACTTCCTTCTTGCCGGAGGATTGCACATGCAGGATCGCGCGCTGGATGACGCGCTGAAATCCAAGCGTGGGTTGCGTGTCGACCTCGGCGCTGCCGGACACCACGGGCGTATGCTCGGTAATGTAGTCGGTCAGTTCGCGCCGCAAGGTTTCGATGTCCACGCCGCAGGCGCGCAGAACCTGAGCTGCGGTCGGATTATCGAGCATCGCCAGCAGCAGGTGTTCTACGGTAATCAGCTCATGGCGTTGCTGGCGCGCTTCCATGAACGCCATATGCAGGGAAACCTCGAGCTCTTGTGCTATCACTTTAATTTTCCTCCATCACGCATTGCAGCGGATGCTGGTGTTCCCGGGCGAGGCTGATGACCTGCTGTACTTTGGTTTCAGCCACATCCCGAGGATAAATGCCGCATAAGCCGGCGCCTTCGGTATGTACTTTGAACATGATTTGCGTCGCTTGTTCACGGCTTTTTGCAAAGAAGCGCTGCAAAACAGTCACTACGAATTCCATGGGAGTGAAATCGTCGTTCAGTAGCAGTACCTTATACATCGGCGGCGGTTTCAGCCGGGTGCTGACGGATTGCTCTTTTAAACGCTCAACGTATTTCGTGCTTCCCATGTTTAGCCTATTTTGAGCCGATCAGGAAATTTTTCAAGTGCTGAATCCACAGTTGCCGGATATCAGGGAACAATTCGTACGCTCTTGACCACCTTGTCCTGGGCCTGGATGATTTCCAGCGTGTGATTGGCGATTTTGAAACTGGTTCCGGGTTCCGGAATATCCTCGAAGTGCTCCAGCACCAGCCCGTTAAGGGTTTTGGGGCCATCCAGCGGGAACTTCAGTTTAAGCTTGCGGTTGAGCTCTCTTAACGTGGCGGAGCCGTCGACCAGCCAGCTGCCATCCTCCTGCCGGTGAAACGCGGAAGAGCGGGCCGGCGACTGCGTGGTAAATTCTCCGACGATTTCCTCCAGAATGTCCTCCAGCGTCACCAAGCCTTTCAATTCGCCGTATTCATCCACGACCAGCGCCAGGCGCTGCTGCTTTTCCTGGAACTGCTGCAACTGTGCGTACAACGGCGTGCCCAAAGGCACAAAGTACGGTTCGCTCATCACTTCGCGCAGCGCCTCCATGGTCAGCTCGCCGCTCTGCACCTGATGCAGCACCTTGCGAATATGCAGAACGCCGATGACTTCTTCGGCCTGCCCGGCACGAACCGGCAGACGGGTGTGGTGGCTGGTGGCGATCTGGGCCGCAATGACATCCAGCGGCGCATCGAAATCTATGGTTTCGATATAGGTATGGGCGATCATCACGTCGTCGACAGTAATCTTTTCCAGTTCGAACAGGTTAAGCAGTATGGTCTGGTGTTTCTTGGGGATAAAGCTGCCGGCTTCCTGCACGATGCTGCGCAGTTCCTCCATCGTGATCGCATGCACGGTTTCCGAGAAGTTGGGCTTGAGTCCCAGGACGCCGAGAAAAGCGCGTACGAACAGATTGATGAACCAGACCACCGGGTAGACCAGCTTCAGCAGCGGGTAGAGGATATAGCTGGACGCGATCGCCAGGCGTTCCGGATAGGCCGCTGCCACCACTTTGGGCGAGATCTCGCCGAATACCAGGATGGCGAAGGTGACGGAAAGCGTGCCGACGGCAAGCACCCATTCGCCTTCGCCGAACATCCTCACGGCGATCACGGTGACCAGCGTGGCGGCGGCCGCGTTTGCGAGGTTGTTGCCGAGCAGGATCACGCCCAGCAGCTTGTCCGTTCTTGCCAGCAGCGAACTGGCCAGCCTGGCGCCGCGGTTGCCTTCTTTCACCAGATGCTTGAGCCGGTAACGATTGACCGACATCAGGCTGGTTTCGGCAATCGCAAAAAAGGCGCCGATCAGCAGCAGCGTACCGAGCGCGGCGAACAGCAACGATAAGGGGATGTCGTCCAAGCGGTTGGGAAGGTTTCAGTTAAGCGTCGGCTTCGGGTTTTTTCTCGACCTTGATCAGGTCTTCGCGTGAAATGCCCAGCCACATCACGATGGGGCTGGCCACCAGCACCGACGAATAGATACCGAACAGGATGCCGATAGTCAGCGCCAGCGAAAAGTTGTGCAGCACTTCGCCGCCGAAGAACAGCATCGAGCACACCATGGTCTGCGTCATCGCGTGGGTGATGATGGTACGCGACATGGTGCGCGTGATGGCGTTGTTGATGACTTCCGGCACGCTGGCCTTGCGCATTTTGCGGAAATTCTCGCGCACCCGGTCGAACACTACCACCGATTCGTTCACCGAATACCCCAGCACGGCCAGCACCGCGGCCAGCACGGTGAGGTTGAATTCCCACTGGAAGAACGCGAAGAAGCCGAGAATGATCACCACGTCGTGCATATTGGCGATGATGGCCGATACCGCGAAGCGCCATTCGAAACGGACCGCGAGATAGCCCATGATGCCGAGGGACACCAGCAGCAATGCCATCGCACCGTTTTCATAGAGTTCCTGGCCCACCTGCGGACCGACGAATTCGATGCGGCGCATCTGGACGGCGGCGTCATCTTTTCTCAATGCCGTCAGCACGTCTTCGGAAAGCTTGGCGCTGGTCATACCTTTTTTCACCGGCAGGCGGATCAGTACGTCATGGCTGGTGCCGAAGTTCTGCACCGAAGCTTCCTTGAGGCTGATCGCGTCCATCGCGTTGCGGATTTTGCCGACATCGGCCGGGTGCGGGTAGGCGACTTCCATCACCGTGCCTCCGGTGAAGTCCACGCCGAAATTGAGTCCCTTGGTGGCGAGGAAGAATATGGCCAGGATGAACGTGATCAGCGAGATGGTCGTCGTCAAACGGCCATAGCTCATGAACGGGATGTCGTGTTTGATTCTGAATAATTCCATGATTTGTTTTTCCTAGCCGCGCTGTTAGCCGATTGCCACGTGGGTCAGCTTGCGGCGATGGCCATAAATCAGATTGATCAGCGCGCGCGAGACCAGAACCGCGCTGAACATCGACGTGAGTATCCCCAGCACGTGCACGATGGCGAAACCGCGCACCGGGCCGGAGCCGAAAGTGAACAGCATGATGCCGACGATCAGCGTGGTCACGTTGGAGTCCAGAATGGTGTCAAAAGCGCGCTCGTAACCGGCATGGATCGCCGCCTGCGGGCTATTGCCGTTGCGCAGTTCTTCGCGGATACGCTCGTTGATCAGCACGTTGGCGTCGATCGCCATGCCCAGCGTCAGCGCGATCGCGGCAAGGCCGGGCAGGGTGAGCGTGGCCTGCAGCAGCGACAGCACCGCGACCAGCAGCAGCAGGTTGACGCCCAATGCCAGCACCGAAACGGAGCCGACCACCAGATAGTAGAGAATCATCACGATAGAAATCGCGGCAAATCCCCATAGCGTGGAATGCACGCCGCGCTTGATGTTTTCTTCGCCCATGCTGGGGCCGACGGTGCGTTCCTCGACGATGTCCATCGGCGCCGCCAGCGCACCGGCGCGTAACAGCAGCGATACGTCGGTGGCTTCCTGTACGTTCTTCATGCCGGTGATCTGCACGCGCCCGCCGCCGATCTCCTCGCGGATCACGGGCGCGGTAATCACTTCGGTAGAGCCCTTTTCCACCAGCAGGATGGCCATGCGCTTGCCGACGTTTTCGCGCGTGACCTGCTTGAAGATGCGCGCGCCGCGGCCGTCGAGATTGACGTGCACCGCGGATTGGCCGGTTTGCTGCTCGATGCCGGGGCTGGCGTCGGTGATGTATTCGCCGGTCAGCACCACCTGTTTTTTCACCAGCACCGGAATACCGTTGCGCTCGACGTAGAGCTCGCTACCGAACGGCACGGGGCCGCTCTTGCTGGTTGGCACGGGATGCTCCTCGTCCACCATGCGGATTTCCAGCGTGGCGGTGCGGCCCAGTATTTCCTTGGCCTTGGCGGTATCCTGCACCCCCGGCAATTGGACGACGATGCGGTCTGCGCCCTGTTGCTGGATGATGGGTTCGGCCACGCCCAGTTCATTGACGCGGTTGTGCAGCGTAGTGATGTTCTGCTTCAGCGCGAATTCCTGGATACGCTTTTGCGCCGGCAGGTCCAGGCTGGCGAGCAGCAATTTTTCACTACCGCTGCCATCGGCATCCTTCAAGGTCAGGTCGGGAAAGTCTTTTCTGATTTCAGCTTCAGCCTTGGCCAGTTCGGCAGCATCCTTGAATTTGACCTGTACGGACTGGCCTTCGCGCGAAATCCCGCTGTAGGCGATGCGCTTGTCGCGCAACTGGGTGCGGATATCGCCGGAGTAACGCTCGATCGCCTTGTCCAGAGCCGCTTTAAAGTCCACCAGCAGCAGGAAATGCACGCCGCCGCGCAGGTCCAGCCCCAGATACATCGGCAGCGCACCTACGCTTTGCAGCCAGGCCGGCGAACGCGACAGCAGGTTGAGCGCGACCACGTAACCGCTGCCGAGCTTGGCGGAAATCAGATCCTTGGCCCTGATCTGCGTGTCGGGGTCGGCGAAGCGCACCTTGATGCTGCTCTTGTCGAGCATGATGCCCTGGTAGGACAGCTTTTCCTGCTTCAGCAGCGACTCGACTTCACCCAGCAGCGATGCGTCCACCGTGCCGGCGCTTTTCGCCGAGGATATCTGCACCGCCGGCGATTCACCGAACAGGTTGGGCAGGGAATAAAGCGCGCCGATCAGCAGCGCGGCGGCGATGAAAATGTATTTCCACAGCGGGTAACGATTCATGGCGAGGCCCTTTACAGGCTTTTGATAGTGCCCTTGGGCAGCAAGGTCTGGATGGTGTGCTTCTGTACCTGGATGATGACTTCCGGCGCGATTTCGAGGCTGACGAAGCTGTCGCCCACCTTGACTACCTTGCCGACCAGACCGCCGGAGGTCGCCACTTCATCGTTTTTCTGCAGGGCGGCCAGCATCTTGCCGTGCTCCTTGGCCTGCTTCATTTGCGGACGGATCAGCATGAAGTAGAACAGCACGAAAATGACCACGATGGGCAAGTAGCTGGTGAGGCTGGCGGCGGTGACCGCATCGGCGGCGTAAGCATTGCTGATAAACACGGGGAAATCCTTTAACTAGCGAAAAATGCGAAAGATTCTAGCACAGGCCGCTGCGTTGCCGCTCGAACTCAGACACGAACGACGCCAGCGCACCGCTCTCGATGGCGCCGCGCAGACCCTGCATCAATTCCTGGTAGTAATGAAGGTTGTGGATGGTATTGAGCCGCGCGCCCAGAATCTCGCCTATGCGGTGCAGATGGTGCAGATAGGCGCGGGTGAAATTACGGCAGGTGTAACAGGTGCATTGCGGGTCCAGCGGCCCGGTATCATCCTTGTAGCGCGCGTTCTTGATCTTGACGTCGCCGAAGCGCGTGAACAGCCAGCCGTTGCGGGCATTGCGTGTCGGCATCACGCAGTCGAACATGTCCACACCCTTGCTCACTGCTGCGACCAGGTCTTCCGGCGTGCCTACGCCCATCAGGTAGCGCGGCTTGTCCGCCGGCATCTGCGGCACGGTATGGGCGAGGATGCGCAGCATATCCTCCTTGGGTTCTCCCACCGAGAGCCCGCCGATGGCATAGCCGTCGAAACCGATCTTGCTCAGTTCGGCGAGCGATCGATCGCGCAGATCCTCATGCATGCCGCCCTGGATGATGCCGAACAGTGCGTTGGGATTGCCGGCATGCGCCGCCTTGGAGCGCGCCGCCCAGCGCAACGAAAGCTCCATCGACTCGCGCGCCTGGTCGTGACTGGCGGGGTAGGGCGTGCACTCGTCGAAAATCATCACGATGTCGGAATTCAGTATTTTCTGTATCCGCATCGATTCTTCCGGTGTCAGGAAGCACGGGTCGCCGTTGACCGGCGAGCGGAATTTCACGCCCTCCTCGGTAATCTTGCGCAGTTCCCCCAGGCTCCACACCTGGAAACCGCCGGAATCGGTGAGGATGGGGCCGTCCCAGCCCATGAAGCGGTGCAGCCCGCCGTGCGCGGCGACGATGTCGAGCCCCGGCCGCAGCCACAGGTGGAAGGTGTTGCCGAGTACGATATGGGCGCCGATATCCTTGAGCTCGGCCGGGCTCATCGCCTTGACGGTGCCGTAGGTGCCCACCGGCATGAAGGCCGGGGTTTGCACCGTGCCATGGGCGAGCGCGAGTGCGCCGCGCCGCGCCGCGCTGTCGGTGTGATTGACGATGAATTGCATAATGGGGCGGCATACTACCATAAGAGCCTATTTCAACAGGTTTCATCCCCCGCGTTGAGTCTGGGCAGGGATGAATGCAAGGCGCAACGCGCGGCCAATGGTTGTTCCATTGACAAGTGGTGCAACGCCGCAGACGCCCTGCCCAGATTCAACCCGGAGGGCTTTTTGCCTGCGGGCGCATTGTGGCGTTATGGTCTGCTTGTGGAGAATGACTACACTGCGCAGCCCATGCCTTGCACTGCATCCCGCAAGCAAAAAGCGCGGGGGATGAAACCTGTTGAAATAGGCTCTGGCCTGTTTGCTTTGGCTTGGCGGTGACTTTGTTATACTGCGCCTTATGGATACTCCACCGAACGATCGCCGGCGCCGGCACAAGCCGCTACTCGACCCCAGATTGCGCGAACGCAGCATTTATGTGCTTCCCAACCTGTTTACCACGGGGGCCTTGTTTGCGGGTTTCTATTCCATCGTGCAAGCGATGAGCGGCAATTTCGAATTGTCCGCAGTGGCGATTTTTATCGCGATGGTGATGGACGGGCTGGACGGACGGGTCGCGCGCCTCACGCATACCCAGAGCGCATTCGGCGCCGAATACGACTCGCTGTCCGACATGGTGTCGTTCGGCGTTGCGCCGGCTTTGGTGTTGTATGTGTGGGCGCTTAAACCCATGGGCAAGCTGGGCTGGATCGCCGCTTTCATTTATTGCGCCGGCGCTGCCTTGCGCCTGGCGCGCTTCAACACCAAGCTGGACGAATCCGATAAGCGCTATTTCCAGGGCCTGCCCAGCCCGGCTGCCGCTGCGCTGCTCGCCGGGCTGGTGTGGGTGGCGAGTTCCTACGATATCGCCGGCAGCGACATTTTTTTCGGCTGGTTGCACATGAAATGGCTGGCCTGGGCCGCCACGGTGTTCGCTGGCCTCACCATGGTCAGCGATTTGCGCTACTTCAGCGGCAAGGATTTCAACCTGCGCCGCAGCGTACCTTTTGTCGTGGTATTGCTGATCGTGCTCGCGTTCGTGCTGATTTCCTATAGTCCGGCCGAAGTCCTGTTCATGATCTTTGTGCTGTACGGATTGTCGGGATATGTGGCCTGGGCCATGCGCCGCCTGCGGCCGCCGCCGGAACAGTAGCGGTCAAGTTTGCGGCATGCGTAAATCGATTCCTTAAATATGACTGCCACACCGGAAAAAATCCGAGCTAATTCCTCGTTTAAATTATCCGCATAAAACGGTACAATGCCATCCTTTTAGTTTTGCGTCTGTTAAGGATTGCGTAAATGGCCAACCAAGATGTGGATCAGAGTAAGCGGCGCTTTTTGATTGCCGCGACGACGGCGATGGGGGGAGTTGCCACCGCTGCCGTAGCAGTGCCTTTCGTCATGAGCATGCTGCCTTCCGAGCGTGCCAAGGCGGCGGGAGCTCCGGTGGAGGTGGATGTCTCCAAGATCGAGCCGGGCATGATGGTGACGTTCGAATGGCGCGGCAAGCCGGTATGGGTGGTTAACCGCACCAAGGAAATGCTGGAAGGATTGACCAAGATCGAAGACAAGCTCTCCGATCCCAAATTGGAAGTGGTTTCGCAGCAGCCCGAATACACCAAGAACGCTTCGCGTTCGATCAAGCCGGAATTGATGGTGGTAGTGGGGATCTGCACCCACCTCGGCTGCTCGCCGACGCCCAAGCTCAAGGCTGGCATCGAGGAAGGCATGGCCGCCGATTGGCCGGGCGGCTTCTTCTGCCCTTGCCACGGTTCCAAGTTCGACCTCGCGGGCCGCGTGTTCAAGGGTTCTCCCGCCCCTATCAATCTGCAAGTGCCTCCGCATAAATACGTCACCGACGCGCGTCTCTTGATCGGTGTCGGCCAAGACGGGAAGGAAGCTTAAGCCATGAATAAATACCTGACTTGTGCGCTGAACTGGGTGGACGAGCGTTTCCCGCTTACCGCCAACTGGAAGGCGCACCTTTCCGAATACTACGCGCCGAAGAATTTCAATTTCTGGTACTTTTTCGGCTCCCTGGCAATGCTGGTGCTGGTGATCCAGATCGTCACCGGCATTTTCCTCACCATGCACTACAAGCCCGATGCCGAAATGGCGTTCGCTTCGGTCGAGTACATCATGCGCGACGTGTCGTGGGGTTGGCTGATCCGCTACATGCACTCCACCGGCGCCTCGATGTTCTTCGTGGTGGTGTACCTGCACATGTTCCGCGGCCTCTTGTACGGTTCGCACCGCAATCCGCGCGAACTGATCTGGCTGTTCGGCGTCGGCATTTTCCTGTGCCTGATGGGCGAGGCATTCTTCGGCTACCTCCTGCCGTGGGGGCAAATGTCCTACTGGGGCGCGCAGGTGATCATCAACCTGTTCACCTCGATCCCGTTCATCGGTCCGGACATCTCGCTGTGGCTGCGCGGCGACTACATGATCTCCGACGCCACGCTCAACCGCTTCTTCGCATTCCACGTGATCGCGCTGCCGCTGGTGCTGTTGGGCCTGGTCGTGGCGCACATCATCGCGCTGCATGAAGTGGGCTCGAACAATCCGGACGGCATCGAGATCAAGAAGCACAAGGATCCCAAGACGCATATCCCGCTGGACGGCATCCCCTTCCATCCGTACTACACGGTGAAGGATATCCTCGGCGTGGTGGTATTCCTGATGGTGTTCTCGGCGATCGTGTTCTTCGCGCCGGAGATGGGCGGCTACTTCCTCGAAGCCAACAATTTCATCCCCGCCAACCCGATGGCAACCCCGCCGCATATCGCGCCGGTATGGTATTTCACGCCCTACTACTCGATACTGCGCGCGGTGCCGCCGCTGTTCAATTCGCAGTTCCCGGGCGTGGTGGCAATGGGCGCCTCGGTAGTGATCTTCGCGGCGCTGCCGTGGCTCGACAAGAGCCCGGTGAAGTCCATCCGCTACCGTGGCGTGTTGTACAAGTCGTGGCTGGCGGCCTTCGTCGTGAGCTTCCTGATCCTGGGTTACCTCGGCACCGAAGTCACCACGGTATGGGGCACTTTCGACAAGGGCATCCCCGTCCTCGGCGGCGTCGACCGCGCCACGGTGGCTTCGCGCATCTTCACCACGGTATATTTCCTGTTCTTCGTCCTGATGCCGTGGTACACGAAAAAAGACAAGACCAAACCGGTTCCGGAAAGGGTGACGGCATAATGAAAAAGCTGATTCTGATGCTGGCGCTGGTGCTGCCGTTTGCGGCACAGGCCAACGAAGGCGTCCATCTCGACAAGGCGCCGATTAATCCCGCCAATGAGGCGTCATTGCAGCGCGGCGCCAAGGTATTCGTCAATTACTGCCTGAACTGCCATTCGGCAGCCGCGATGCGTTACAACCGCCTCAAGGATATCGGGCTCACCGACGAGCAGATCAAGGGCAACCTGATGTTCGCCGGCGAAAAGGTCGGCGAAACGATGACAGTGGCGATGAACAAGAAGGACGCCAAGAACTGGTTCGGCGCCACGCCGCCGGATCTGTCAGTGGTCTCGCGTTCGCGCGGCGCCGATTGGCTCTATACCTATCTGCGCGGGTTCTACCGCGACAGTGCGCGTCCAACCGGCTGGAACAACGTGGCTTTTGATAAAGTTGGCATGCCGCATGTGCTGTATGAACTGCAAGGCGAGCAGCATCTCAAGCTGGAAGAGACCACCGACGCGCACGGCAACAAGGTCGAGTCGCACAAGCTGGTGCTGGAGAAGGCCGGCAAGATGTCGACCGCCGAGTATGATGCGATGGTGGCCGACCTGGTCAATTATCTGGCCTTCATGGGCGAGCCGGCGCGGGCGACTCGTTACAAGCTCGGCTTGCTGGTATTGCTGTTCTTGGGCCTGATGGTCGTGCCGGCGTATTACCTGAAAAAGGAATTCTGGAAAGACGTTCATTAATTCGGCATATTGCCGCTATCACTAATCTGCGGGGTACCCGGGGGAGCGATTCCCCGCGTTCCCCGCGGTTTCATTTCAGAGGCTAGAAACATCATGATGACACTTTATTCCGGAACCACCTGCCCCTATAGCCAGCGCTGCCGTATCGTGCTGTTCGAAAAGGGCATGGACTTCGAGGTGATCGACGTCGACGTCAGCAACAAGCCGGACGACCTCATCGAACTCAGCCCGGACGGCCGTCTGCCGGTACTGGTGGAGCGCGATCTGCGCCTGGATATTTCCAATATCATCAACGAGTACATCGACGAGCGTTTCCCTCACCCGCAGCTGATGCCGGCAGACCCGGTGATGCGTGCGCGTGCGCGCCTGTTCCTGCACAACTTCGAGGAACAGCTGTTTTCGCATATTGCCGATATCGAAAAAGAAACCAGGAATGCCGCCAAAGCCCGTATCGCGATTCGCGACGGCCTGACGATGATTGCGCCGATTTTCACCAAACAGCCGTACATGCTGGGGGAAGAATTCTCGATGGTGGATGTTGCGATCGCGCCCTTGCTGTGGCGCCTCAATCATTACGGGATTGAATTGCCGAAGCAGGCGGCGCCGTTGCTCAAGTATGCCGAGCGCATTTTCAGCCGCCCGGCTTATATCGAGGCGATGACGCCGTCGGAAAAAGCGATGCGCAAGTAGTTGCCGGCAGAGGACGATTATGGAACCAACCTCGACCAAACCTTATATGATCCGCGCGCTTTATGAATGGTGCGTGGACAATGGCCTGACCCCGCATTTGATGGTGGCGGTGGACGCAAATACACGCGTGCCCATGGGGTATGTGAAAGATGGAGAAATCGTCCTCAATATCAATTACTCGGCGACCAAGGGGCTGCAGTTGGAAAATGAATCGATTTCTTTTTCCGCACGCTTCAATGGCGTGTCCAGCAACGTTCATGTTCCGATGGCCGCGGTGCGCGGTATTTTTGCGCGCGAAAATGGCCAGGGCCTGTTTTTTGAAGCGGAACCCCAGACGGTGTCCTCAGCCGGGGTCGAAGTTGCCGACACTTCCCATCCCGATGAAAACACGCCCCCGCCTCCGCCCAAAGGAAGGCCCAGCCTCAAGGTAGTCAAATAGTTCGATACTACCTGCCGGGGAGTTCTGGTAAAATTCCTCCCCACGCCGATGTAGCTCAGTTGGTAGAGCAGCGCACTTGTAATGCGAAGGTCGCCAGTTCAATTCCGGCCGTCGGCACCAAATACCCATCCCAAGCAGTCCGGCCAAGTCCTGAAAACTCAATAAAACCGGATAGTTAAGCGGCTTTATTGTCTTTTCACGTCCCGGCGCATCCATTAACATCCACCAGGGAGACGGGTGTAAAGACGGGTAACGATTTTTACCCGGGGAATCCTTACCCGCCATGGCCGCCGAACTCTTATCCGATGTCGAGGTGCGCAACGCCAAGCCCACGGACAAACCGCGCAAGCTGGGCGATGGCAACGGCCTCACCCTGCTGGTGCATCCCACGGCTCGAAATGACTCGAAATACGCCCAGCTCCGCCACACACCCGGTACAGCAAAAGCGCCGGCTGGCAGAGGCACAGGCAGCCGATGCAGAGACGATCTTCCGATCCGTGGTTATCGAGTGGCTGGGGGTGAAGGACAAAATCTCCGACTCCTACCGGGAGAAGATTATCGCCACCTTTGTGGCCAATGTTTACCCGCGCATCGGTAGTTTACCCGTCAAGGAAATCACCCCTCCTTTGCTGCTCTCCACCCTCAAAGTGATGGAAGCTCGCGGCGTTCTGGAACTGATGGGCAAATGCCGTGCATGGCTGCGGCAAGTGTTTGATTACGCCAAGGCCACCGGCAAGCTGAAAGGCGATAACCCGGCTTCCTGCCTGGTGGACGTACTCAAGAAACCGGAAAGCGAGGGCTACCCGACCTTTCACAACCGCAACGATGCCGGCGACTTCCTCCGCCGTCTGACCGACTACCACGGCAGGCCGGAGACAAGGCTGGTGATCTGGCTGCTGATGCTCACGGCCAAGTGCCCCAGCGAACTACGCGCAGCGACCTGGAGCGAGTTCGACTTGGACAAAGCCGAATGGACTATCCCCAAGGAGCGCATGAAAACCCGCCAGCCGCACACAGTAACGCTATCGCGGCAAACGGTGGCAGCCTTGAAGGAATTGGAACCGCTCACCAGCTACACCGGCCTGCTATTCCCCGGCAATGACCCTACCAAGCCGATTTCGGAAATGACGCTCACCAAGGCATTCAAGCTACTGTGGCCTGAATACCGCACCGTTCCGCATGGCTGCCGCCATTTCTTCAGCACCATGACCAATAAACACGGGCAATTCCGCCATGACGTAATCGAGGCGGCGCTGGCGCATAAGGACAGGGATGCGATCAGGGCGACTTACAACCGGGCAACCTACCATTGAGGAAAGGCGCAAACTTGCCCAATGGTGGGCGGATGAACTGGAGTCCATGCGGGATGGTGGCAGGGTGCTCAAGTTCAAAAAAGGGGAGGCCTGACCTGGTGCAAATCATGGCGAAAAATGCCGGTTTTCCGCTCGCCCGTATTAAAAAACAGTCGGGGCAGGCCGTCGTTATTGGCTTGCAGCCGCCCCGACTTTTCGGGGCGTTCGGGGCAGCTTGTTTCAGGCCGCCCCATGTCGTCCAAACGCCAAAACGAAAACCGCTGCAAAACGATCAGCACCAGTGGCGCAAGGGTTGGCGCGGGTGTCGGGCGAGTGCATGGGCGCAATGTTGGCGGCCAGCTCCAGCGCAAGCCGCATTCAATCGTGCATGGTCTTTGCAAAATGCCGCGCTTGTTCTTACCCTGCTGGCCGCCTTTATGGCACGGCCGGATAAGTGAAAAATGAGTGCTTGCCATAGCCTCCTGGAGTGCTAATATGTATCTACTTGTATAAACAAATTGGTGTAAAAAATGAGATTGCAGATAGCGAAATGGGGCAACAGTCTTGCAGTGCGTTTGCCCGTCGAATGCACGCGGGCTGCTGGGCTGCAAGAGGGTGACAGTGTTGAGGCCAGCATTACCCCGGCGGGCGAAATCACCCTGGCACCAGAAAAGGCTTTCGACAAGGCCGCCTTTTTGAGCCGACTTGCCAAGCTGCACGCCTCCATGCCGATGACGGAACCGGTTGTGGAACGGATGCGGCAAGAGGCGCGTTACTGATGATCTACGTGGACACCAGTGTCATTGTGGCATTGCTGACAGTCGAGCCGAAAACGCCGGACGTGACCGCTTGGTATGCCGGATTACGAGATACGCCAATCAGTGGCGACTGGCTGCTGACTGAATTCTCCAGCGCCATTTCCATCAAGCAACGCACCGGCCAGCTATCCGAAGCCAACGCAAAACGGGTGCGCAAGGAATTTGATCTGTTGGCGGCTGGTGGGCTGAGGTTTGCCCCTATCAGCCGTGGCGCATTCAGCCAGGCGGCTGAAATGGTCAAGCTCCACCAGCACGGCCTGCGCGCCGGGGATTCGCTGCACCTTGCCGTAGCGTTGGAATTGGGCGCAAGCCACATGGCTACCCTTGACGGGACGCTGGCGGAAAATGCGAAGCGGAAAGGGCTGAATCTTGCCGGATTTTGAAGTGCCTATGGGCATATCCGATAACAGATAGCGGCATAGTGCAACACCGTCCCCATGCGGTACATGGGGAAAGCGGGAAAGCTGGCGAATTGTGAGAGGTGGACCAGCAGCCGCCCCTAACCACAACGCAAGACCTAAACAGGGGGTAAGCATCATGGCTGACGCCAATTCTACACGCATAAAAACTGCGGAGCCCGATCCGAGCGGGAGTTACACGGCCTCAGGCTGTATAGAGGCCGCTGAGAAAATTGCTGTTCACTGGTGGACTATTCTCAATGAGGCGTATTTGCACGGCGATCTCCTAAAGTCATATCACGGTAAAGAGACCGGAACCCACAGTGTATTGAGGCGCATCGCAACTGGTTGTCCATGGCACGTCGCATGATTGCTATTGAAAACGGAGAGAAGCCAGATTTCCGTTACGAGGTTTGGACAAACAGAGAGCACCGCCTTGAAGGTGGCGAGCACATCATCATCGCGCCTCCGGACTGCAACGATTTTTTTAATCCCTGATCGGCTTGGGAGGGGGCAAGTGCACCAGGCAGTGCAGCATAATCATTTCCATAATTATGCATAACGTACCAGCGCCCCAACATGAACGGCAAAACTCGCCCGGGCGCTGGCCAATCAGCCAGCAGAGTAAGCAGTCCAGCAACGTTTCAAACGGGTGAAAATTGAGAATTAAAAACACAAGTCATTGTCTGTAGCGGCTCGCAGAGGATTGTTGTATGCCGGCCGTGCCAATCAATAAAACTGAAAACGGCGCTCATGAGGCGCCGTTTTTGTTGCCGGTCTGGTAGCCTGCTCGCGCTGTGCTAATATTAAGGTTATTTTCCGCTGAAATATAACCAATGCGTTACCCAACAATATTGCTCGCCCTGTTCTGCGTCGCCTGCGGCTCCTACTCGGCTAATGTGCCTACCATCAAGCCCTACAAGATGGATATCCAGCAGGGCAATGTAGTCACTCCCAAGATGATGATGCAATTGCGCCCCGGCATGACCAAATCGCAGGTGCGCTTCATTATGGGGACGCCGTTACTGGTCGATGGCTTCCATACCGATCGCTGGGATTATTTCTACCAGATGCGCAAGGAAGGCAGGATCATCGAGCAGCGCCGGGTGATACTGGAGTTCGAGGGGGATACTCTGGCGCATGTGCGCGGCGATGTCGTGCCTGCCGGTCCCGATGCGTCCGCACGGCCGGCTGCCGCTGCTCAGCCTGAACCGGTTCCGGCTAAAACTGCCCCCAAGGAAAAGGGGCTGCTGGATAAGCTGAAATTCTGGGATGGCGACGAGCAGGCTGCACCCAAGGCGCAGCCTGAAGCTGCGGAACAGGCGAAAGCGAAGCCGGCGCCCACCCCCACCCCCACCCCGGGACGGACTGCTCCGGATGAGTCCGCTGCGAAGGCTGCACCGACCGAGGCGCCGTTGCCGCCTTTGATGGACGAGGCTATGCAGCCCAAGCCGCAACCCGTGCAAACTGCGCCTCAAGCGCAAACGCAGCAGCCAGCGGCCAAGTCTTCGGAGACTAAATCCTCTGCGGAAACCAAGCCCCGGGAAGAAAAGCGGGGCTTGCTCGACAAATTGAAATTCTGGGGCGATGACGATAAGCCCAAGGCCGCGACTGTGCCGGCAAGCAAGCCGGTAGATGTGTCCAAGGTCGGGCCCGGTTCGAAGGCGATTGCCGCGGAAAAGGCGCCGGCAGCAAAATCTCAGCCGCAGGCTGAGAGCCGGGCGATGATCGCGCCGCAGCCGCCTAAGGATCTGCCGCCTGAGGACTCGCCCGATTTCTTTGAGAAAATGCTGGAAAAAATTGGCTTTTAATTTTTCAGGGCAGGCGCATGAGGCATAGCCGGGTGATGCCCTAACTAAAAGATCGGGTTTCAAATGTTGAATGTGGTCATTGCAGGCAGTACCGGCCGTATGGGTCATGCCTTGCTGCAAGGCGTTATCGATGACGCCGAATTGCATTTGCATGCGGCGTTGGATCGCGCCGACGGGGCCGTCATCGGTCGCGATGCCGGCGAATTGATCGGCGCGCCTTGCGGGGTTAGAGTTTCCGCGGAAGTGGGGCTGGCGCTGCAAGGCGCCGATGTGCTGGTGGACTTTACCCGTCCCGATGCGAGCATGGAGTACCTGGCCGTCTGCCGCGATTCCGGCACCAAACTGGTCATCGGCACCACCGGTTTCAGCCCGGAGCAAAAGCAGGCGATTGCCGATGCCGCAAGGGATGTCGCGATCGTATTCGCGCCCAATATGAGCGTGGGCGTGACATTGCTGATCAATCTGGTCCAGGCTGCGGCAAAAGTATTGTCCGAAGGGTATGACATCGAAGTGATCGAGGCGCATCATCGGCATAAAGTCGATGCGCCTTCAGGCACCGCGTTGCGCCTGGGTGAGGCCGCCGCGGCGGCTTTGGGGCGCGATCTTGCGCAGTGCGCGGTGTATGGCCGCGAGGGCGTGACCGGGGAGCGCGATCCCGCGACGATCGGCTTTGCCACGGTGCGCGGCGGCGACGTGGTGGGCGATCATACCGTGCTGTTCGCCGGCATCGGCGAGCGGGTGGAGCTGACGCACAAGGCCAGCAGCCGCGCCACCTTCGCGCTGGGCGCTTTGCGCGCCGCAAAATTTCTGGCCGACAAGAAGTCGGGGCTGTATGACATGCAGGACGTACTGGGCCTGCGTTGATCAGCGGCCGCCGTTAGGCTATAATCTCGTAAATTCGAAGCGGGGTGGATGACGAGTCCGCCCCGCTTTGCACATCCGCCGCATCGGGCGACAATAGTTAAGCAACACAAGGGGTTAGATCGTGCCGCAAAATACGCCAGCCATTCTCGTACTCGCAGATGGAACCGTGTTTAGAGGCATATCCATCGGGGCTTCCGGCTCCACGGTCGGCGAAGTGGTGTTCAATACCTCGATGACCGGTTACCAGGAAATCCTCACCGATCCTTCCTATTCCGGGCAAATCGTCACCCTGACCTATCCGCATGTCGGCAATTACGGCGTCAACGCCGAGGATGTCGAGTCCGCCAAGGTTTATGCCGCCGGATTGGTGATTCGCGATTTGCCGTTGCTGGTCAGCAACTGGCGCGCGAACCTTCCGCTATCCGATTACCTCAAGGCCGGCAACGTCGTTGCGATTGCCGACATCGATACCCGCAAGCTCACCCGTATCCTGCGCGAACAAGGCGCCCAGGCTGGCTGCATCATGGCCGGCGAAGTGGATGAGGCGAAAGCGCTGGAACTGGCGCGCGGTTTCCCCGGGCTTGCCGGCATGGATCTGGCCAAGGTCGTCAGTTCGACCGAACCTTATGTTTGCGATGAAGGCGAGTGGACGCTGGGCGAGGGCTATGCCAAGGCCGAGGCGCCTAAATATAACGTCGTCGCTTTCGATTACGGCGTCAAACGCAATATTCTGCGCATGCTCACTTCGCGTGGCTGCAAGGTCACAGTGTTGCCGGCGCAGGCAACGGCCGAACAGGCGCTGGCGCTGAAACCGGACGGCATTTTCCTGTCCAACGGCCCCGGCGATCCGGAGCCTTGCGATTACGCGATCCGCGCGATCCGCACGCTGGTAGACACCGGTATCCCGACGTTCGGCATCTGTCTGGGCCATCAATTGCTGGCGCTGGCCTCGGGCGCCAAAACCATGAAGATGAAGTTCGGCCACCATGGCGCCAACCATCCGGTGCAGGATGTCGACGACAAGCGCGTGTTCATCACCAGCCAGAACCACGGTTTCGCGGTAGACGCGGCGACCTTGCCGGCCAACGTCCGCCCCACCCATGTCTCCCTGTTCGACGGCAGCCTGCAAGGCATCACGCGCACCGATAGACCGGCGTTCAGTTTCCAGGGCCACCCCGAAGCCAGCCCCGGCCCGCGCGAAATGAGTTATCTGTTCGACCGGTTTATTCATTTGATGGAAGAGCGAAAAGCTAATTAACCGCCGATGATCGCCGATAAACGCCGATTCTAAGAAAACGGTTTTATCTGCGTTCATCGGCGATCATCCGCGGTTAAATATTTATGCCAAAACGTACAGACATCAGATCCATCCTCATCATCGGCGCCGGCCCGATTGTTATCGGCCAGGCGTGCGAGTTCGATTATTCCGGCGCCCAGGCCTGCAAGGCGCTGCGCGAGGAAGGGTATCGCGTCATTCTGGTCAATTCCAATCCGGCGACCATCATGACCGATCCGGAAATGGCCGATGCCACCTACATCGAGCCGGTGACCTGGCAGATGGTGGAGAAAATCATCGCCGCCGAACGTCCGGACGCGCTGCTGCCGACCATGGGCGGCCAGACCGCGCTCAATTGCGCGCTCGACCTGGATAAACACGGCGTGCTGGCCAAATACGGCGTGGAGTTGATCGGCGCTTCCAAGGAGGCCATCGACAAAGCCGAAGACCGCGAAAAATTCAAGGCGGCGATGACCAGGATCGGCTTGGGGTCGGCGCGCTCTTCCGTCGCGCACAGCCTGGAGGAGGCACTGCAGGTGCAGGCGTCCATCGGCTATCCGGCGATTATCCGTCCTTCGTTCACCATGGGCGGTTCCGGCGGCGGCATCGCCTACAATCGCGAGGAGTTCATCGCCATCTGCGAGCGCGGGCTGGAGGCTTCGCCCACGCACGAACTGCTGATCGAGGAATCGCTGCTGGGCTGGAAAGAATACGAGATGGAGGTGGTGCGCGATCGCAAGGACAACTGCATCATCATCTGCTCGATCGAAAACCTGGATCCGATGGGCGTGCATACCGGTGACTCCATCACCGTAGCACCCGCGCAGACGCTGACCGACAAGGAATACCAGATCATGCGCGACGCAAGCCTGGCGGTGCTGCGCGAAATCGGCGTGGATACCGGCGGTTCCAACGTGCAGTTCTCGATCAACCCGCAAGATGGCCGCATGATCGTCATCGAGATGAATCCGCGCGTGTCGCGTTCGTCGGCGCTTGCTTCCAAGGCTACCGGCTTCCCGATTGCCAAGGTTGCGGCCAAGCTGGCAGTGGGCTACACGCTGGACGAACTCAAGAACGACATCACCGGCGGCGCGACCCCAGCGTCGTTCGAGCCGTCGATAGACTATGTCGTCACCAAGATTCCAAGATTTGCCTTTGAAAAATTTCCGCAGGCCGACTCGCGCCTGACCACGCAGATGAAGTCGGTGGGCGAGGTGATGGCGATCGGCCGCACTTTCCAGGAATCTTTCCAGAAAGCCTTGCGCGGCCTGGAAGTCGGTGTCGACGGGCTGGACGAAAAAACCGTCGACCGCGACCTGATCGAGAAGGAACTCGGCGAGCCGGGGCCGGAGCGCATCTGGTACGTGGGCGACGCGTTCCGCGTCGGCATGAGCGTTGCGGAAGTGCACGACCATTCCAAGATCGACCCGTGGTTCCTGGTGCAGATCGAAGACCTGCTGCTGCGCGAGAAGGCGCTCAAGGGGCGGGTGCTGGGCGACCTCGCCAAGGATGAACTGTTCCAGTTGAAGCGTCGCGGCTTCTCCGACCGTCGCCTGGCCCGGCTCTTGGGCACCGACCAGCACGCGGTACGCGCATTGCGTCACGCGCTGGGCGTGCGGCCGGTGTACAAGCGCGTGGACACCTGCGCCGCCGAGTTCGCCACCTCTACCGCCTATATGTATTCCAGTTACGAGGAGGAATGCGAGGCGCGGCCCACAGACAAGAAGAAGATCATGGTACTGGGCGGTGGACCCAACAGAATCGGTCAAGGCATCGAATTCGACTACTGCTGCGTACATGCCGCGTTCGCGATGCGCGAGGATGGCTATGAAACCATCATGGTCAACTGCAATCCCGAGACCGTTTCCACCGACTACGACACATCCGACCGGCTGTATTTCGAGCCGCTGACGCTGGAAGACGTGCTGGAAATCGTCGCCGTCGAGAAGCCCGTGGGTGTGATTGTGCAATACGGCGGCCAGACGCCGTTGAAACTGGCACGCGACCTGGAAAAAGCCGGTGTGCCCATCATAGGCACTACGCCGGACGCGATTGACCGCGCCGAAGACCGCGAGCGCTTCCAGCAGATGCTGCAGGACCTGGGCCTCAAGCAGCCGCCCAACCGGACTGCAAGGACCGAGCAGGAAGCGCTGCGGCTGGCTGTCGAGATAGGCTACCCGCTGGTGGTGCGTCCTTCCTACGTGCTGGGCGGCCGGGCGATGGAAATCGTGCAGGAGCAATCCGAACTGGAACGCTACATGCGCGAAGCGGTCAAGGTGTCGAATGACAGCCCGGTGCTGCTGGACCGCTTTCTCAACGATGCCAAGGAAGTCGACGTCGATGCGATTTGCGACGGTGAAGCGGTATTGATCGGCGGCATCATGGAGCACGTGGAGCAGGCCGGCGTGCACTCCGGCGATTCCGCCTGTTCGCTGCCGCCGTACTCCTTAAGCAAGGCATTGCAGGACGAACTGCGCCGCCAGACCGTGGTGATGGCCAGGGCGCTGGGCGTGGTCGGCCTGATGAACGTGCAGTTCGCGATCCAGGGCGAAACCGTATACGTGCTGGAGGTTAACCCGCGCGCTTCGAGAACGGTACCCTTCGTGTCCAAGGCCTGCGGCCTGCAACTGGCTAAAATTGCCGCGCGCTGCATGACCGGCCAGACGCTGAAGTCGCAAGGGGTTGAAAAAGAGATCATTCCGCCGTATTTCTCGGTCAAGGAGGCGGTGTTCCCTTTTATCAAGTTCCCCGGTGTCGATACCATCCTCGGCCCGGAAATGAAATCCACTGGCGAAGTGATGGGCGTAGGCACTACGTTTGCCGAAGCCTTCGTCAAGTCGCAATTGGGTGCCGGCACCAAGCTGCCGACAGGCGGCAGGGCTTTCATCAGTGTGCGCCGCGAAGACCGGGAAAAGGTCGTGGAAATCGCTCGGTCGCTGGCTGATCTCGGCTTCCAGCTGGTGGCGACGCGCGGCAATGCGGGCGTGTTGTCGGCCGCGGGCTTGGCGGTGACGCCGGTCAACAAGGTGACCGAAGGTCGCCCGCATATCGTCGACATGATCAAGAACGGCGAAATAAGCTTTATCGTGAACGTCGTCGAGGACAAGCGGGCGGTACAGGATTCCTATGCAATCAGGCGCAGTGCATTGCAGCATAAGGTAACCTATTACACTACGCTGGCGGGCGCCAAGGCGGCCTGTGCGGGCATGCAGCATATCAGCGAACTCGAGGTGGGATCCTTGCAAAGCTTGCATCGAAAACTCGCCTAGGTCTATCATTCGACTCATCGGAAGCCACACCGAGTTGTCGGTGTGGTTTCGTTTTTTTAGCCAATTGACGGTTTAATCTTTATAACGGTTTAACACGGGAAAATGCAAGTGAACAAGATTCCTTTGACAGTGCGCGGGGCGGAGCAGTTGCGGGCTGAGTTACAGCGCCTGAGGAGTGTGGAGCGCCCCAACGTGATTGCCGCGATTGCCGAGGCGCGTTCGCATGGCGATCTTTCGGAAAATGCCGAGTACGATGCCGCCAAGGAGCGCCAGAGCTTTATCGAAGGTCGTATCGCCGAGGTCGAGAGCAAGCTGTCCCATGCCCAGATTATCGACCCTGCGCAGTTGGACGCCGACGGCCGCTGCGTGTTCGGCGCCACGGTGGACCTGGAAGACCTGGAAAGCGGCGATAGCGTCACCTACCAGATCGTCGGCGATGACGAAGCCGATATCAAGCTCGGCAAAATTTCGATCGGTTCGCCGATTTCGCGCGCACTCATCGGCAAATATGCCGGGGACGTGGCTGAAGTGCAGGCCCCTGGCGGCATACGCGAGTATGAAGTACTGGATGTGAAATATATTTAAAAGGCTGGGATCGCTTATGAGCCGGTGGACAGATGGGTTTGCATTGGTGCTGGTTACCGCCTGGGTGGGCGGTTTGTGGGTCATCGGCTACCTGGCGGCCCCGACGCTGTTCCATGCGCTGGCCGACAGGCAATTGGCGGGAGCCTTGGCCGGCAAGATGTTCGAGTGGGTTGCCTACATCGGACTGTTTTCGGCGTTCTATCTGCTGATTCACCGTTTGGCGCGTTATGGCACAGCAGCCTTGAAGCAAGCCTTTTTCTGGGCGGTTTTCGCCATGCTGCTGCTGACGCTGGCAGGGCACTTCGGCATTCAGCCGGTGCTGGCGCAGCTCAAGGCGCAGGCGTTGCCTGCCGATGTGATGCAGAGCGTATTCGCCGACCGCTTCCGCACCTGGCACGGCGTGGCGAGTATCGCTTATTTGCTGGAAAGCCTGCTGGGGCTGGTGCTGGTGCTCAGGGCAAGATGATTTTTGGCTGTTCGGCCCGGCGATAGATCACCAGCTGTTTGCCGATATGCTGCACTGCGGCCGCGCCCAACTTGTCGCAGATTTCCTGCAGGATCTGCAGCCGTAATTCGCGCTGGTCGCCTTGCACCTTGATTTTAATGAGCTCATGCGCCTTCAGGCTGAGATCGATCTCCCGCAGCACGGTTTCGGACAGGCCGTTGTTCCCGATCATGACCACCGGGTTGAGGTCGTGGCTGGCGGAGCGCAGAAAGCGCACCTGTTTGGAGTTGAGTTCTGGCATGGGGCCCTTTCGTTAAAGCAGCAGTATACCAAACCGCAAAAATGAAACGCAGCCGAACCAGCAAGGCCTGGATGCAGGAACATGTCAGCGACCAGTTCGTCAAACGCGCGAACAAGGAAGGCTATCGCTCGCGTGCCGCTTACAAGCTGATGGAGCTGGATGAGCGCGATAAACTGATCCGTCCTGGCATGACGGTGGTAGATCTGGGCGCGGCTCCCGGCAGCTGGTCGCAGGTCGTCGTCGAGCGGCTGAAAGGCAGCGGACGGGTGATTGCGCTGGATCTCTTGGAGATGCAGGGCCTGCCGGGGGTGGAATTCATCCGGGGCGATTTTACCGAGGCGGAAATACTGGCCCGGCTGGAAGAGTTGCTGCAAGATAGTCCGGTGGACCTTGTTATTTCCGATATGGCCCCCAACATGAGTGGAGTGGCATCGATCGATCAGGCCCGTGCGATGTATCTGGCCGAGCTGTCGCTCGATTTCGCGTGGCAATGGCTGAAACCGCAGGGGAACTTTCTGGTCAAAGTTTTCATCGGTAGCGGCTTCGACGAGCTGGTCAGAACAATGAAGCCCGAATTCAACAAGGTCGTTATTCGTAAACCCAAGGCGTCGCGCGACCGTAGCGCGGAAACATATTTGCTGGGGCTTGGTCGGCGGCAGGCTGGCGTTTAACGCGTAATCGGTTAGAATGGAAGCGCGCTGATACGCGGAATCATTAGGAATTTCAATGAACAATATCCTCAGGAATATCGCAATCTGGCTCTTGGTGGCGCTGGTGCTGATGACCGTATTCAATCAGTTCGGCGGTCAGCATGCCACCGACACCCAGCTGGTCTACTCGCAGTTCATCGACGAGGTGAAGCAGCGCAATGTGGCCAAGGTGTCGATAGAGGGCCATGTGCTGCACGGCGTCGGCAATGACGGCAAGCGCTTCACGACGTATGCTCCGGCCGATCCGTGGATGGTGTCCGACTTGCTGAAATACGGCGTGGTGGTCGAAGCCAAGCCGCAGGAAGAGCCGTCGATGCTGATGAGCATCTTCGTGTCCTGGTTCCCGATGCTGCTGCTGATCGGGGTGTGGATATTCTTCATGCGCCAGATGCAGGGCGGCGGGCGCGGCGGCGCGTTCTCGTTCGGCAAGAGCAAGGCGCGGCTGCTGGACGAGGATAACAATCAGGTCACGTTTGCGGATGTGGCCGGTTGCGACGAAGCCAAGGAGGAAGTCAGCGAACTGGTCGACTTCCTGCGCGACCCCACCAAGTTCCAGAAGCTGGGCGGCCGCATTCCGCGCGGGGTGTTGATGGTGGGCAACCCCGGCACCGGCAAGACCTTGCTGGCGCGCGCGATTGCCGGCGAGGCCAAGGTGCCGTTTTTCAG
>NZ_DASXVH010000055.1:0-22749 GCF_036504375.1 Novimethylophilus sp. | reverse complement strand
CCTGGGTGGCCTTGTAGATGAGGATGTCCGCGCTTTGCAGCAGCGGGTAGCCGAGGAAGCCGTAGGTGGAGAGATCCTTGTGCGCCAGTTTTTCCTGCTGGTCCTTGTAGGTTGGCACGCGCTCCAGCCAGCCCAGCGGGGTAATCATCGACAGCAAGGTATGCAGTTCGGCGTGCTCGGGCACGCGCGACTGGATGAAAATAGTGGCATTGGCCGGATCGACGCCGGCGGCGAGCCAGTCGATCACCATTTCCCAGACGTTGTCCTCGATGATGTGCGGCGTATCGTAGTGGGTAGTCAGCGCATGCCAGTCGGCGACGAAAAACAGGCATTCATGCTCGTGCTGCAGCCTGAGCCAGTTCTTCAGCACGCCGTGATAATGCCCCAGGTGCAGGTTGCCGGTGGGGCGCATGCCCGACAGTACGCGTTCAACAGCCATGTGTTAAAAAACCTCGAAAAGACCTCAAAAAAGGAACCAGGTAAGCAGGCCGATCGTCGCATCGATCAGCGGCCCCAGTATTCTACCGAGAATACCGGTAAACATGAGCACCAGCAGGATAACAAAACCATAGCGCTCGACCTGGGAAAACTGGTAGGCCAGCCGGTGCGGCAGCAGGCTGACCGCGATGCGGCCCCCGTCCAGCGGCGGCAGCGGCAGCAGGTTGAGCACCATCAGCACGACGTTGATCGTGATGCCGGCCTGCGCCATCAAGGACAGCGGCGTCGAGATCGCCTCCGGCGCAGCCGGCGAGAACTTCAGCGCCAGCCCCCACATGATGGCCATGATCAGATTGGACACGGGGCCGGCGGCGGCCACCCACAACATGTCCTGCTTGGGGCGGCGCAGCTTGCCGAAATTGACCGGCACCGGCTTGGCCCAGCCGAACAGGATGCCGCCCACCAGCAGCGTGAGCAGCGGCACCAGAATAGTTCCCACCGGGTCGATATGGCGCAGCGGGTTGAAACTGATGCGCCCTTGCGCATATGCGGTCATATCGCCGAAATATTTGGCCACATAGCCGTGCGCCGCCTCGTGCACGGTGATCGCGAAGATCACCGGCAGTGCGTAAACGGATATTTTTTGTATTAAGGTCAATTCCATTATGTTTCCAGTCCAAACGGGCGGATATCGCCCAGGCCTTGCCGAACCAGCTTCGGCTCGCTCGCGGTGAGGTCGATCACCGTCGTCATTTCGTTGCTGCAGGCGCCGGCGTCGATCACCAGGTCGAGCTGGTGCTCCAGCCGGTCGCGGATTTCCCAGGCCTGGTTGAGCGGTTCATCCTCATTCGGCAGGCTCAGGGTCATGCTCAGCATAGGTTCTCCCAGCTCATCCAGCAACGCCTGCGTCACCGCGTGGCCCGGCACGCGCAAGCCTATCGTGCTGCGCTTGGGATGCTGCAAGCGGCGCGGCACCTCGCGCGTCGCTTCCAGGATAAAGGTATAACTGCCCGGCGTATTGGCCTTGAGCAGACGGAACTGGCGGTTGTCCACCTTGGCGTAAGTGGCGATTTCCGCCAGATTGCGGCACACCAGCGTGAACAGGTGCCCCTCGTCCACACCGCGAATCGCCCGGATGCGCTCCTGCGCCGCCTTGTCGCCCAGATGGCAGCCCAGTGCGTAGCAGGAGTCGGTGGGGTAGGCGATCACGCCGCCTGCGCGCAGAATCTCGACCGCCTGTTTGATCAGTCGCGGCTGCGGGTCCTGCGGATGAATTGAAAAATATTGCGCCATAAAATCTTTTAAGCCACAGAGGGCACAGAGATCAAAACTTCGGGATTTCCTTTGTGTTCTCTGTGCCCTCAGTGGCTAATGTTTTTCTCCCGTTTCAGCCCAGTCATGCCACACCGGCGTGCAAATCTCCGGCAACGCCGGCAGGCGCCCCATTTCCATGTAGGTCATGCCCGGGCCGTGGTAGTCGGAGCCGCTTGATGCCATTAGATCGAACTGCCGCGCGAGCCGCGCGAACTCGTGGTACTGGTCGGCGGTGTGGCTGCCGGTGACGACTTCCAGCGCCTTGCCGCCCAGTTCGCGGAATTCGTTGAGCAGTTCCAGCATCCGGGTGCGGCCGAGGTCATAGCGCCCGGGATGCGCCAGTACCGGGATGCCGCCGCTGCCGATAATCCATGCCAGCGCCTGTTCCAGGTCGGCCCATTTATGCTCGAAATAACCCGGCTTGCCCGCGACCAGAAAGCGCTTGAATACGCCGCGCACGTCGCTGGCGTAGCCTTGCGCCACCATCCAGCGGGCGAAATGGCTGCGGCTGATGATGCCGCCGCGCGTGGCGTGCGCGTACGCGCCTTCCAGGCTGCCTGCAATGCCGGCACGGGCAAGGCTGTTCGCCATGCCCTGGGCCCGCACGTGACGGCTGTCGCGGATGCGCTTCAGGCCGTCGTATAACGGAGCGTAGGCCGGATCGACCTTGAGGCCGACGATATGCAGCGTGCGACGGCACCAGGTCACCGAGATTTCGACTCCCCGAATGAAAGCGATGCCCACAGCCTGCGCGGCCGCCTCCGCTTCCGCCAGTCCGGCTACGTCGTCATGATCGGTCAGCGCCAGCACTTGCACGCCTTTTCCCGCAGCATATTGCACCAGATCGGCGGGCGCGAGCAAACCATCGGAAATCGTCGAGTGGCAGTGTAGGTCGATTTGGGAAGGCATGCGGAGGGGGAGTTCCTGAATTCAAGCCGAATCATAGCATTACAGCGATATCCTTGCCATGACGCGGCACCATTTTCCGATCAATATCGGACTCGGCAAACGGCCCGGCATCCCCCGCTCACTCGTTGTCTATTTCCTTGCGCCCCCAGCGCAGCCATACGCGCAGCCGGCGAAAATCCTCGCGTTGCAGCATGTCCGGCAGCAGCACGAGCGCGATGCCGAAACGCCGCCCTTCCAGGCTAAGGTGCAACACCGTCAGCCAAGGCTGGACGAAGCTGGAGCCGCGCACTTCGGCGGCCTGCCAATCGCCTTGGCGCAGACGTACCGAAAACGTGCCGTCTGCCGCCAGATGCAGGCCGTCGACGGCTTCGCCAGATTTTCGCAACACATGCCGGTATCCGTAATAAATCAGGCTGACAACCAGTGCAAGCGACAGCGCCAGCCGCAACGCCGCATCCAGCGGCACCAGCACCAACGGCAGCACGGCCAGCATATGCATGCCTGTCAGCAGCGCGGCCAGCCGCCTTGATGGCAGTAGGGTCGCCCGCAGTGGCTTCACGCTATAATGTTGCAAACATTTCTCCGGGGCATCCTGATGAATACTTCATGGCTCGATTTTCTTGCCGCACGCGGCGCCGTCGTGATTGACGGCGAGGTGCGGCATTACGGCCAGCCGCAGAGCGAACTGGCCGCAGTCAACGGCGACATTATCGCCGATCTCTCCCATCTAGGCCTGCTGCAGGTCAGCGGCGCGGACGCTGCGACCTTTCTGCAGGGCCAGGTCACCAACGACATCCAGCTGCTGGACGGCAGCAACAGCCAGTATGCCGGATACTGCATGGCCAAGGGCCGCCTGCTGGCGATTTTCCTGGCTTTTGCGCATTACGGCCACTTCCACCTGCAGTGCAACGGCGCGCTCAGGGAACAGATCGCCAAACGCCTGAAAATGTATGTGCTGCGCGCCAAGGTGACGATTGCCGACGCCTCGGACGACATTATCCGCATCGGCGTGGCGGGCGCCAACGCGCCGGCCGCCCTGCAACGGATTTTCGCCGATATCCCGCAAGCCTCGCACCGGCTGGTCAACCTGGAACCCGCCACTATCCTTCGCCTGCCCGGCGCCGCACCGCGCTTCGAGATTTTCGCCGAACCGCAGCATGCCGAGCCCATCTGGACCCAGCTGCAAGCAAGCTGCACGCCGGTCGGCAGAGACTGCTGGGACTGGCTGGACATCCGCGCCGGCATTCCCGATATCACGCCCGCGACGCAGGAAGCCTTCGTGCCGCAGATGGTCAACCTGGATGCGCTCGACGGCATCAATTTCAAGAAGGGCTGCTACACCGGCCAGGAAATCGTCGCCCGCACGCACTACCTGGGCAAGGTCAAGCGCCGTACCCAGCTCGCCCATATCGACACCGACCAAGCGCCGCAGCCCGGCGACGACCTGTTCGGCACAGGCACCGCCGAAGCGGTGGGCAAGATCGTCAATGCCGCACCCGCACCCGGCGGCGGCTTCGACGTGCTGGCGGAAATCCGGCTGGAAGCGCTGGACGCGGGAGCGATACGCTGGAACTCCCCGCAGGGCGCCGAGCTGAAGCTATCGCCGCTGCCCTACCTGCTCTGAGTCTTGCCTCGATCATCCTGAACTTGCGCAAAGCTTGATGCTCATCAAGACCTGAAAGCGGTACATTCGATAAAATTTGCCCGTCTATCGTTTCCGGGCAATACGCCATGAGCAAAATCAGCGAATACCTCAGCCACGGCCACCAGCATTGCGACGGATTGTTCGTGGCGGCCGAAAACGCCGTCGCTGACGGCCGCATGGCCGAGGCCGAAACCGGCTACTGCGCGTTTCGCGACGAGATGGAAACCCATTTCACGATGGAAGAAACCGTCATGTTTCCCGCTTTTGAGGCAGCTACCGGCATGGTGGGAGGCCCCACCGAGGTGATGCGCTCGGAGCATGTGCAGATGCGCGAACTGCTGGCCCAGATGCAGGCAGCGTTCGCCAAACCGGACGCCTACGAATACCTGGGTTTATCCGAAACCCTGCTGATGATCATGCAGCAGCACAACTTCAAGGAAGAGCAGATTCTTTACGCGATGGCCGACCAGGCCTTGGAGAGCGACGCCGCAGCCATCATCGAGCGCATGAAGGCAGTCGAAATTGCCCACTGACGACATCGAAGAGCGCCTGCTCGACGTACGCGACCTGGAGCCGCCGGAGCCGCTGGAACGGGTACTGGCGGAAATGGAAACCCTGGGCCGCCGCCAGCGCATCCGCATGCTGCACCGGCGCGACCCCTACATGCTATACCCCATCCTGGAGCGCGAGCATTTTGCCCACGAAACTTCGATCACCGATGACGGCGAATTCCATATCCTGATCTGGCGCAAGTAATCTCCTATGCTCCCCCTGCAGACCGGCCTTTCGTTCGAGCAGGCACCGCCCATCACGGTACCGTTCCGTTTTTTTCTCACCGCCCCGCTGTTCCTGCTGGCGGCCGCCTGCCTGCTGGCATGGTTCGGCCCGGCGGCATTGCAGATGCGCCAGGCGCCGGCCACGCTGGCACTGACACATCTGCTGACGCTGGGCGTGATGTCGATGACGATGTGCGGCGCGCTGATGCAAATGCTGCCGGTGATCGCCGGTTCGCCCATCGTTCATCCCCGGCTCACGGCCGCGCTGTGCCATGGCCTGCTGACGCTGGGTACGCCAATGCTGGCAGCTGCGTTCCTGACCGGCAATCATGCGTTGGGCCTCGCCTCCACGGCTGTCCTGGGATGCGGCTTCGGCGCTTTCATCGTTGCCTCCGGCTTAAGCCTGGCTCGAATCAGAACCTGCAACAGCACGGTGATATCCATGGGGCTGGCGGCAATCGCGCTAGCCGTCGCAATTCCGCTGGGCATGGTGCTGTTGCTGGCGCGCATCGGCTCGATCAACATCGCTTATGCCCAGTACGCGGAACTGCATCCCTTGTGGGGATCGATAGGTTGGGCCGCGCTGCTGATCATCGGCGTTGCCTACCAGGTGGTGCCGATGTTCCTGATGACGCCGGACTACCCCAAGCACCTGACGCGTATGCTGGCCGTCATCTTGTTCGCCCTGCTCGTCGTCAAGACCGCAGCCGTTTTGCTGGATGCTTCGCCGCCGATGAATGCCGGCGTCGATACCGGCCTGGCGGCCGGCCTGACTTGGTTTGCGCTGACCACGCTGCGCCTGCAAGCGATGCGCAAACGCCGCCATGCCGACCCTACGCAACGCTATTGGCGTCTGGCGATGAGCGCACTGATCGTTGCCGCCCTTGGCGGCGTGATGCTGCGCTGGGTATCGGCGGAAGCGGCGGAAATGCTGAAGCTCGTGCTGGGCATGCTGTTCATCATCGGTTTCGTGCTGGGCGTCATCAGCGGCATGCTGTACAAAATCGTGCCGTTTCTGGCCTGGTTCCACCTGCAAAGCCGCCATCTCAGGCAAGTGCCGATCCCCAACATGAAAACGCTGATGCCGGACAACCGTGCGCTGGCGCAGATGCGCGTGTGGCTATGCGCGGTCATCATGCTGGCGGCGGCGATGGTGTTGCCGCGCGTCTTCACCTATCCTGCCGCGCTGCTGCTCGCGGCGGCGGCGATATGGCTGGAATGGAACCTGCTCGCTACGGTGCGCAGCTACAAAAATACCCGGCGCCTTGCCATGGCGAAGAAAATTTAATATCGTAGCCGCATGTCTGCCACCCCGCCCAAGACCGAACTACTGCTTTCCCACCTGCCGCTGTTCAATGAATTCGATCATGAAGAACTCGCCCGCATCGCCGGCGGCACGCATCAGAAGCACCTGGCCAAAGGCGAAACCCTGTTCCGCAAGGGCGAGCCCTGCAACGGCTTTTACATGGTGGTTTACGGGCAGATCAAACTCAGCGTGCATGCGCCCAGCGGCGCCGAGAAGGTCATCGAAATCATAGGCCCCGGACAAAGTTTCGGCGAAGCGGTGATGTTCCTGGAGCGACCATACCCGGTATTCTCGCAGGCGCTGTCCGACAGCCTGGTGGTGCATATCGCCAAAGCGTCGCTGTTCGGCGAGGCCAGGCACGATATCCGCATGGCCAGGAAAATGCTCGCCGGCATGAGCATGAAGCTGCACCGGCTGGTGAACGACGTGGAAACCTATTCCCTGCAATCCTCGATGCAGCGCGTGATCGGCTTCCTGCTGCAAAACGAGGGTACCGACCATACCGGCCAGGTGCATGTCAGCCTGCCGGCCGGCAAGGCGGTGATCGCCTCGCGCCTCAACATCACGCCGGAGACCTTTTCCCGCATCCTGCACGATCTCGGCGCTTCCGGCCTGATCACCGTGCAGGGCAAAGACATCGTCATCAACGACCTGGAAAAAATGCGCGGCTTCGAGAAATAGGGCGCCGGGAGGAAATCAGGGGTTTTTAACGGCGGCAGGCGGCTGAGCTGGTGCCGGCCGGGCAGCGGGCTGCTGCCCGGGCGACGGCTGCATCACCTGGTAGAACACTTCATCCTGCTTGACCATACCCAGTTCGCTGCGGGCGCGCTCTTCGATCGCGGCATAGCCCTGTTTCAAGTCGCGCACTTCGGCATCCAGCGAGTCGTTGCGCGCCTTGAGCTTGTCGTTGGCTTCCTTCTGCCGTTCGATCTGCCTGCTCAAATCCCATACCCGCAGCCAGCTGCCCTTACCGAGCCACAACGGATATTGCAGCGCGGCAATAAGGACGACGAGGATGAGGGTCAGGAATCTCATCGCTCGCCGGCGTTCAGCCGATCAACTGGTAGTAGGCGTTGCGGCCGGGGAAGCTGGTCGTGCTGCCCAGTTCCTCTTCGATGCGCAGCAGCTGGTTGTACTTGGCGATACGCTCGGAGCGCGACAGCGAGCCGGTCTTGATCTGCATCACGTTGGTCGCCACGGCGATGTCGGCGATCGTGGTGTCCTCGGTTTCGCCGGAGCGATGCGAGATTACCGCGGTATAGCCGGCGCGCTTGGCGGTTTCGATGGCTTCGAAAGTTTCGGTCAAGGTGCCGATCTGGTTGACCTTGATCAGGATGGAATTGGCGATGCCGCGCCGGATGCCTTCGCGCAGAATTTTAGGATTGGTGACGAACACGTCGTCGCCCACCAATTGCACCGAATCGCCCATGCGCTGGGTCAGCAGGCTCCAGCCGTCCCAGTCGTGCTCGCTCATGCCGTCCTCGATGCTGATCAGCGGATACTTGTCGACCCAGGTGGCGAGGTAGTCGGCGAACTGCTCCGAACTCAATTGCAGGCCCTCTGATTCGATGTGATATTTGCCGTCCCTGTAGAACTCGGAGCTGGCGCAGTCCACGCCCAGCAGCACGTCGCCGCCCGGCTCGTAGCCGGCTGCGGAGATCGCTTCCATGATGTACTGGATCGCCGCTTCGTTGGACGGCAAATCGGGCGCAAACCCGCCTTCGTCGCCTACCGTGGTGGCGAGGCCCTTCTTGTGCAAAATCTTCTTCAGCGCATGGAATACTTCGGCGCCACAGCGGATAGCTTCGCGGAAGCTGGGACGACCGGCCGGAATAATCATGAATTCCTGCATGTCCACGCTATTCTCGGCGTGAGCGCCGCCGTTGATGATATTCATCATCGGCACCGGCAGCTGCATCTGTGCGGAACCGCCCAGGTAGCGGTATAACGGCAAGCCGGATTCGTCGGCTGCGGCACGGGCACAGGCCATCGACACCGCGAGCGTGGCATTGGCACCCAGCCGCGACTTGTTGTCGGTGCCGTCGATCTCGATCAGCGTGCGGTCGATGAATGCCTGCTCTTCCACGTCCAGCCCGGCCAGCGCTTCGGCGATCTCGGTGTTGACGTTCTCCACCGCCTGTAGCACGCCCTTGCCCAAGTAGCGCGCGGCATCGCCGTCGCGCAGCTCCACGGCTTCCTTGCTGCCGGTGGAGGCGCCGGACGGCACCGCCGCGCGCCCGATCACGCCGGACTCCAGCAGCACGTCGGCTTCGACCGTGGGGTTGCCGCGAGAATCCAATATCTCGCGGGCGATGACTTCAACGATTGCACTCATGGGTTTTTCCTTTTCTTCAAAAACATTTCAGCCGCCGATAAACGCAGATGAAACCCGGCTTCAAGTTTATTTATCGGCGGTTAATTTAATTCGTTCTCAATAAATCCGTGCTTCTTCACCAGACTGTCTATCTCGATCAATGTTTCCAGCAGTGCGCGCATCTTGCCCAGCGGCCAGGCGTTGGGGCCATCGGACATCGCCTGCTCCGGATTGGGGTGGGTTTCCATGAACACCCCGGCGACGCCGCTCGCCACCGCCGCACGCGCCAGCACCGGCACAAACTCGCGCTGGCCGCCGCTTTTGTCGCCTTGCCCCCCCGGCTGTTGCACCGAATGCGTGGCGTCGAATACCACCGGGCAGCCGGTATTGCGCATCACCGCGAGGCCGCGCATGTCGGACACCAGGGTGTTATAGCCGAACGAGGCGCCGCGCTCGCACACCATGATGGTGTCCGTGTCGCCGTTGGCTGCCTTGGCTTTGTCGACCACGTTTTTCATGTCCCACGGCGCCATGAACTGGCCCTTCTTGACGTTGACCGGTTTGCCGGAGCGCGCGCAGGCTTCGATGAAATCGGTCTGACGGCACAGGAACGCCGGCGTTTGCAGCACATCCACCACTACCGCCACTTCGGGCACTTCCTGTTCGGTATGCACGTCGGTCAGCACCGGCACGCCGATCTGCTTTTTGACTTCCGACAGGATGCGCAGGCCTTCCTGCATGCCCAGGCCGCGGAAGGTCTTACCCGAACTGCGGTTGGCCTTGTCGTAGGACGACTTGTAGATGAAATTGATGCCCAGTTCGGCACAGATTTCCTTCAGCTGGCCGGCAGTATCCAGCGCCATTTGTTCCGACTCGATCACGCACGGGCCGGCAATCAGGAACATCGGCTGGTAGAGGCCGACTTCAAAACCACAGAGTTTCATCAATAAAACCTTTTCTGTTAACCACAGATGAACGCCGATGAACGCAGACAACCCCGGACACAACTTTTAGTTTAATTTTATCGGCGTTCATCTGCGTATATCGGCGGTTAATGTTGTTTCTGTTTCTTGGCCAACGCCGCCTCCACGTAGGCCTTGAACAACGGGTGACCAGTACGCGGGTTGGACGTGAATTCCGGGTGGAACTGGCAGGCGACGAACCAGGGGTGCACGCTTTGCGGCAACTCGATCATTTCGCACAGGTTTTCCGTTGGGGTGCGGGCGGAAACCACAAGCCCCGCGGCTTCCAGCCGATCCACGTAATGATTGTTGACCTCAAAGCGGTGGCGGTGGCGCTCGTTGACGGCATCGCCATAAATCTCCGCGGCCATAGTGCCCGGCACGATGGGGCATTTCTGCGCGCCCAGACGCATGGTGCCGCCGAGGTCTGAAGACTCGTCACGCTTTTCAAGCTTGCCGTCGGCATTCTGCCATTCGGTAATAAGGCCTATCACGGGATGAGGAGATTCCGGATCAAATTCGGTGCTGTTGGCCTTTTCAAGGCCGGCGACATCGCGTGCATATTCGATCACGGCCAATTGCATGCCCAGGCAGATGCCCAAGTAGGGCACCTTGTGTTCACGCGCATAGCGGATCGCGGCAATCTTGCCCTCGGTGCCGCGCTTGCCGAAACCGCCGGGTACCAGAATCGCGTCCATCGCCTCCAGCGCGCCAATGCCGTGTTTCTCGATTTCCTCGGAATCCATGTAGTGGATGCGCACCTTGGAACGGGTATGCATGCCGGCATGGGCCAGCGCTTCGGTCAGCGACTTGTAGGATTCGGTAAGATCGACGTATTTGCCGACGAAAGCGATATGCACTTCGTGCTGCGGATGTTCCAGCGCATCCACCAGTGTTTTCCATACGCTGAGGTCGGCGGCTTTCGCCAAGATGCCCAGCTTGTGGCAGACGATCTCGTCCAGCATCTGGTCGTGCAGCATGCCCGGGATCTTGTAGATGGAATCGGCGTCAACCGCGGAAATCACCGCCTCCGGCGCGACATTGGTGAACAGCGCGATCTTGCGCCGCTCGTCTTCGGGAATCGGGCGGTCGGCGCGGCACAAAAGAATATCGGGCTGGATACCGATTTCGCGCAGCTCCTTGACGGAATGCTGGGTCGGCTTGGTTTTCAGTTCGCCGGCGGTGGGAATCCACGGCAGCAAGGTCAGGTGGATATAACAGGAGTTGCCTCGGCCTTCCTCGATGCCCATCTGGCGGATCGCTTCCAGGAACGGCAGCGACTCGATATCGCCCACCGTGCCGCCGACTTCGACAATCGCCACATCCGCGCCCTCGGCGCCGCGCTTGATGTTGCACTTGATCTCGTCGGTGATGTGCGGGATCACCTGTACCGTTTTGCCGAGGTACTCGCCGCGCCGCTCCTTCTTGATCACGGACTCGTAAATCTGGCCGGTGGTGAAATTGTTGCGCTTGCCCATGCGCGCGCTGATGAAGCGCTCATAGTGGCCGAGATCGAGATCGGTCTCGGCGCCGTCGTCGGTGACGAACACCTCGCCGTGTTGAAACGGGCTCATCGTGCCGGGATCGACGTTGATGTACGGATCCAGCTTGAGCATGGTGACTTTGATGCCGCGGGATTCGAGGATGGCACCCAGCGACGCCGCCGCGATGCCCTTGCCCAGGGAAGAAACCACCCCGCCGGTGACGAATACGTATTTGGTCATGAAAAAGCTTGTTTGGAATGTGGCGGACGGGAGTGAATTTTACCCGAAACGGGGGGGGGCTACAATGAAGGTTATCGGACAATGTTGAGCAGCTGCCGGTTTTAAAGACACTGCGTATAGTTGTGTCTGATGAAATCGGAGGTAGTAGATGGTACGCAGGAAATTTAGCCGAGAGTACAAGCTTGAGGCGGTAAAGTTGGTCCAGGATCGAGGCGTGACGGTGGCGCAAGCGGCACGCGATCTGGACATCCACGAGAACGTGTTGCGCAAATGGGTTAAAGAGTTCAAAAGCGACTCGCAGCAGGCATTCCCCGGCCACGGGCAGATGAAGCCGGAGCAGCTTGAGATTGAGCGGCTGCGCCGCGAAGTGATCAAGCTCAAAGCCGAACGGGACATTCTAAAAAAAGCCGCGGCCTACTTCGCGAAGGAACTGAAATGAAATTCGGGTTCATTGCGAAGCATCGGGGGATCTGGCCGTCGGCATGGCTGTGCGAGACGCTCGATGTCTCTCGGAGTGGGTTCTATGCGTGGCTGACGCGCGCCCCCAGCATCCGCCAACGTAGTAACGAAATCCTTTCATCCGAGGTGCGCACAAGTTTCCTGCAAAGCGATCGTACCTATGGGGCCAGGCGTGTCTGGCATGACCTGTTGGCCGCCGGGCATGCTTGTGGATTGCATCGCGTGGAGCGTCTGATGCAGAAACAAGGATTGCGTGCCCGTCCCAGGCGGCGTGGGTTACCTCAGGATCGTGGCGATCGGCCGCTTAACGCCATGGCGCCCAATGTGCTGGATCGCCAGTTCAGCGCATCCGCCCCCAACCAGAAATGGGTGGCCGACTTCACCTACATCTGGACAGCCGAAGGCTGGCTCTATGTCGCAGTGGTGCTGGACCTGTATTCACGGCGAGCCGTGGGCTGGTCCATGCACGCCACGATGACGGCGCAACTCGTGACCGACGCACTGATGATGGCGGTATGGCGACGCGGCAAGCCTGACGCGCTGCTGCATCACTCGGACCGTGGCAGCCAGTACACCAGTGAACAGTTCCAGCGCCTGCTGTCGGAGCTTGGCGTTACATGCAGCATGAGTCGTTCGGGCAATGTATGGGACAACTCGGCCATGGAAAGCTTCTTCTCGACGCTCAAGACCGAACGTATTGCGCGCAAGGTGTATCGGACAAGAGATCAGGCCAGATTTATCTAACCTAGAGGCGCTCTATCCAAATATTCATCTCTGGGGTCTAAAAAGAATTTCGGGACTTGTTGTTAATGCGGGCTTGGTAGAGTGGTTAATAAACAAACGAACATAACAATTCGTTCCAGCGGACGCCAAAAAACTACGCTTTTTGTCTCTGCTGAACTCAAACATTCGCAGTAGCAGGTCTTGCACAAACACATTCCCAATCACTCTCATTGGTGACCCACCACCCTATTCCCCTGTGCCACGCCGAGCAGCACAACCGAGCCGGGGAATTCGGCGAGGACTGTCTGAGCGCAGCGAGTTCCGCAGCCGCCCGGCTTGGCGAGCAGCGCAGGGGGCGTGAAGCGGGGTGCCCTTCTCTTCGGTTACCTTCTCTTGGGCAAGCAAGAGAAGGTAACTCGGCTGTCGGCCGAGACCGACGGTGTTGATGCCTAGATTCCAGAGCACTAAAGAATCAAGGCTACTCCTGCTTCCAGCGCCCATACCCTTTGAACTGCTCCATCACCTCCGCCATTTCCTGCGCACTCAGCAAGGCTGGCTCCCCCACCTGCAACGCCCGCCAATACTGCTCGCACAGTGCTTCCACCTCCACCGTCACCGCAAACGCCTCATCCAGGTCGCGCCCCAGCGCGACCATGCCGTGGTTGGCCAGCAGGCAGGCTTTGCGGCTATGCAGCGCAGACACGGCGGCATCCGACAATGCCTGGCTGCCGAACAGCGCATACGGCGCACAGCGGATGCTGTCGCCGCCGGCCAGCGCGATCATGTAATGGAAAGGCGGGATGTCCCGGCGCAGGCAAGCCAGCGTAGTGGTGAACATGGAATGGGTGTGGATGACGGCGCCGACTTCCGGCCTGGCGGCGAGAATATCGCGGTGGAAACGCCATTCGCTGGATGGCTTGCCCTTGCCGTGCTGGCCGTTGAAATCCATCTGCACCATGTCGTGCGGCGTCATCGCCTCAACGCTCATCCCGGAGGGGGTAACCAGAAACCCCTCGGCAACGCGCACGCAGACATTCCCCGAAGTGCCGCGGTTGAGGCCGGCCTCGGAAAGTTTGCGGGTGACCGCCAGCAAGTGTTCGCGTAACAGGATCATAAGATGCCTCTCAATCCGGAAACATAGTCCGCAATGCATGGGGTGCAGCAATACCGCGCTCGGTAATGATGCCGGTGACCAGCCGCGCCGGCGTGACATCGAAGGCCGGATTGGCGGCAGCGCTGCCGGCCGGCAGCACATTCACGCGGCAGGCATCCCCATTTTCCATACGCCCCTGCACCCAGGCGACCTCGTTCGCATCGCGCTCTTCGATCGGAATCTCGCGCACGCCGTCGATTATGCCCCAGTCTATCGTCGGCGACGGCACGGCTGCATAGAACGGCACCCGATTATCGAAAGCCGCCAGCGCCTTCAGATAAGTCCCGATCTTGTTGCAAACATCCCCAACCGCCGTGACGCGGTCCGCGCCGACAATCACCATGTCCACCTCGCCATGCTGCATGAGATGGCCGCCGGCATTGTCGGCAATGACGGTATGCGGCACGCCGTGCTGGCCGAGTTCCCACGCGGTAAGGCTGGCGCCCTGGTTGCGCGGGCGGGTTTCGTCCACCCACACATGCAGCGGAATTCCGGCATCGAACGCCCGGTAGATAGGTGCCAGCGCCGTGCCCCAGTCCACCGTGGCGAGCCAGCCGGCATTGCAATGGGTCAGCACATTGAGCGGAGCGCCCGTTTTCAGATACAACTCGCTCAGCAACGCAAGCCCGTGGCCGCCAATCGCCTGGTTGAGCGCCACGTCCTCATCGCAAATCGAAGCCGCTTCGCGCCATGCGGTTTCGATGCGCGCGGCGGCAGGCAAAGGCTGCAATACCTGCAGCATGCGCTGCACCGCCCAGCGTAAATTGACGGCTGTGGGGCGCGTCGCCATCAAGGCCTGTGCCGCCTCCTCCAGCCCTGCGTCGTCGCTGCGCTCCCGCAAACCCAGCACCATGCCGTACGCGGCCGCCGCACCGATCAGCGGCGCGCCGCGCACCTGCATGGCCTTGATCGCATACGCCGCGTCAGCCAGGGTTTGCAGCCGACGCACGGCAAACGTGTGCGGCAGGCAGGTCTGGTCGATGACTTCCACCGCCAGGCCATCGGCAGATCGCCAGATCGTACGCCACAAGTCACCCCGAATTTTCATTAACTATCTCATCCTTTAAAGCTTTTCGCACTATCCACAGAATCTGTGGATAATTTTGTTAATAACCTCGCCATAAAAGCGTAACCCTTTGCAGCCACAACGCTTTTTTACAATCGCCTATTTTTTGAACTATTTAAAAAGTATTTAATAATCAACATGTTACTCTACAACATTGGTTGACATAGGTTTTTTCACAAAACTTAATGTAACACTTGAACACATGTGCACAACAGTGTTAGACAACACCGGCATCCGGGCCTTTTGGTCCCGTTTAAGACATCATCCCAGCCTTGGCAATGCCCTTATGGCATTAATGGTTGTCATCTCCGCCACAGTGCCGACATCTTCAGACCGCAGATCTGCCAGAACCGCAGCGATATGCGGTAACTCTACCGGGCTGTTGCGGCCTTCTCCCACCCAGGCAGGCGGAATATCGGGAGCGTCCGTTTCCAGCACGACGGCATCCAACGGCAGCGTTCTTGCCAACTCTCGAATACGCAAAGCCCGCTCGAAGGTCATCGCACCGCCGAACCCCAGCTTGAAGCCGAGCCCGATCAGCATTTCGGCCTGCTGGCGGCTGCCGTTGAAGGCGTGGGCGATACCGCCCCTGACCGTGATCCGACGCAGATGCTTGAGCACCGCATCGATCGCGCGGCGCACGTGCAAAATCACCGGCAGATCGTGATCCCGGGCGATTTTCAGTTGCTCGACGAAGTAATATTCCTGGCGCTCGATGTCCGGGGACTGAACGAAGAAATCCAGTCCGATCTCGCCAATCGCAAGCGGCGCCGAACCGGCAACGATCTCGCGCAACAAATCCAGGTCTGATGGAACGGCCTGAGCCACAAACAAAGGATGGATACCGTATGCGGCAATGCAAGCCGGATAGCGTTGGCATACGTCTGCGACGAGCGCGAAATTTTGCCGCCCTATCGCCGGCACGACGATGGTTTTGACGCCGGCCTCGGTTGCCATACGCACCACTTCGTCACGGTCGCGGTCGAACTCGCGGGCATCGAGATGGCAGTGCGTATCAACGAGGCCGTGCGCGAATGCGGATATCCTGTCCGACATGGCTTGTGTCCAGTATGTCGAGCGCGGTGCGCTGCGCCATTTCCGTCAACGCCGGGAAATCGAACATGCCGCGCGCGGACGACCCCAGCAATACGGGCGCAAAATAGAGCAACAGTTCGTCCACCAGATTGAGGCGCAACAACTCGCCGGTCAGGCTGGCGCCGGCTTCGACGTGCAGTTCGTTGATTCCGCGGCGTCCCAGCTCGGTCAGCAACGCGACGAGGTCGATCTTGCCGTCGGCCCCCGGTAACGCCAACACTTCCGCGCCGCCAGCACGCAGCGCTGCGGCTTGGGGAATACGGTCGTCGCAGCAGACGAGAAGGGCGCCGCCTTGCAGTATGGCCGAGGATGGGGGCGTACGCAGCCGGCTGTCGGCAATGATGCGCAGCGGCTGGCGCCCGATATCCAGTTCGCGCACGTTGAGGCAGGGGTCGTCCGCCAGCACCGTGCCGATACCCGTCAGGATCGCGCATGATCGCGCGCGCCAGCGCTGCACGTCGTGCCGTGCCGCATCGCCGGTGATCCATTGGCTGATGCCGCTGGCGAGCGCGGTGCCGCCATCCAGGCTGGCGGCGATTTTGGCCCGCAGAAACGGCCGCCCGCGTTCCATGCGGGAAATGAATCCGGGGTTGAGCTCGCGCGCCTGCGCTTCCATCAGTCCGACGGCAATCCCGATGCCGCGAGCCTGCAGCCTGGCCAAGCCGCTGCCGGCCACCACGGGATTGGGGTCGGCCATCGCCGCTACCACGTGCGCGACGCCGGCCGCCAGTAACGCCTCGGCGCAGGGTGGCGTGCGGCCGTGATGACTGCAAGGCTCCAGCGTGACGTAAGCGGTTGCGCCGCGCGCCAGTTCGCCGGCCTGGCGCAGCGCATGGACTTCCGCATGCGGCCCGCCGGCACGCTCGTGCCAGCCTTCGCCGACGGCTTCGCCGTCGCGTACGATGACGCAGCCGACACGGGGGTTGGGGGAAGTTGTGCACAGGCCGCGCGCCGCCAGCCGCAATGCATGCGCCATATGCTGGTGGTCGGAGACGGAGTAAGAAGTCATCATGGGTCTATGATTGCCACAGATCAATGCTGCACGATCGCCGTATGGGTCAGTCTTCCGTTACTGTCGAAATACAGCCGCAAGCCATGCACGACCCACTGGCAAACGCCGAGTTCATATTCGATTTGCGCGGGCTCTTCCCACGCCGGCCGCCCCAGCAGCATGGTGGCTTCCGGTTTGCTGATTCCCGGCCTGAGCAGGCGCTCACGCAGATCCCGCACCATTTTTCCGCGGTCGCATGCCGCCGAACCGTTCGCGGCGGATGAGGCCCAGCGTACCTGGTCGAATGCATCGTGGCCGAAAACGAAGCGCTCTCTCATCGCCCACCACGCGAAAAACACCACGGTTACCACAACGGTAAAAACCGCGAACACCGCGGGAATCACGACCAGGGCTTTAAGCGGCGGCTTTTCTGGCATGGGATTCTAGGATTTACCCCAGGCAATCAATCGCGACTATTGTCGGTACTGCGGCGTTTGACTTTTCCCAGATCGCGGATCGCCTCGTGAAAATCGTCCACATCCTGGAAGCTGCGGTAGATGGAAGCGAAACGGATATAAGCCACCTTATCCAATCGGCGCAGCTCCTGCATCACCGCCTCGCCCAGGTCGCGCGAATGAATTTCCCGCTCCCCCTGAGCCAGCACCTTCTGCGCGATATGCTCTATGGCCTGGTCTACATATTCGGTCGGCACTGGCCGCTTGTGCAGCGCGCGGGTGAACGACAGCCGCAATTTGTCGCGCGAAAACTCTTCGCGCGTACCGTTCTGCTTGACCACCTGCGGCATATGCAGTTCGGCGACCTCGTAGGTGGTAAAGCGCTTTTCGCACGAAGCGCAGCGCCGCCGCCGGCGTATGGTATCGCCCTCGTCATTGACTCGCGAGTCGATAACCTGGGTATCGTCGGCGCCGCAGAAGGGGCATTTCATCGAAGCTTACGCACCGTATACCGGAAACTTGGCCGTCAGGATCTGCACTTCCTTGATCACATGCGCGATGACGGCCTCGTCGTTGGGGGCATCGAGCACGTCCGCGATCAGATTCGCCAACTTTTCCGCTTCGGCTTCCTTGAACCCCCGGGTCGTCATCGCCGGGGTGCCGATGCGAATGCCGCTGGTGACGAAAGGCTTTTGCGGATCGTTGGGGATGGCGTTCTTGTTGACCGTGATATGGGCGCGTCCCAGCAGTGCTTCCGCATCCTTGCCAGTCAGGTTCTTGGGTTGCAGGTCGACCAGGAACAGATGGCTCTCGGTACGGCCGGAAACGATGCGCAGGCCGCGTTCGGCGAGTACCTTGGCCATCACCCGGGCATTGGCCATCACCTGTTCCTGGTACAGTTTGAAGTCATGCGTCGCGGCTTCCTTGAACGCCACCGCCTTGGCGGCGATCACGTGCATCAGCGGACCGCCCTGCACGTTGGGGAAAATCGCCGAGTTGAGCGCTTTTTCATGTTCGGCCGAGGACAGAATCAGGCCGCCGCGCGGACCGCGCAGGGTCTTATGGGTGGTGCTGGTGACGAAATCGGCGATGCCGACCGGGCTGGGGTACAGGCCGGCAGCCACCAAGCCGGCATAATGCGCCATATCGACAAACAGATACGCACCCACGCTGTCGGCAATCTTGCGGAAGCGCTTCCAGTCGATCACCAGGGCATAAGCGGAAGCCCCGGCGACGATCATCCTGGGCTTGTACTCCTGCGCCAGGCGCTCGACCTCGGCGTAATCGATTTCCTCGGTCTGCGGATGCAGGCCGTAGGTCACCGCGTTGAACACCTTGCCGCTGAAATTGACCGAAGCGCCGTGGGTCAGATGCCCGCCGTGCGCGAGAGACATGCCCAGGATCGTGTCGCCGGGCTTGAGCACGGAAAGATATACCGCCGCATTGGCCTGCGAGCCGGAATGCGGCTGCACGTTGGCGTATTGCGCGCCGAACAGTTTCTTGGCGCGGTCGATCGCCAGTTGCTCGGCGATGTCCACGTACTCGCAACCACCATAGTAGCGCTTGCCCGGATAGCCTTCGGCATACTTGTTGGTCAGCACGGAACCCTGCGCTTCCATCACGGCCGGGCTGGTGTAGTTTTCCGAAGCGATCAGCTCGATGTGGTCTTCCTGGCGCTGACGCTCGGCCTCCATGGCCTCAAACAGTTCCGGGTCGAATTGGCTGATGGTTTGCGATGCACTGAACATGATCAAAATTCCAGAAATTAAAAACTGCTTGAATTTTAACATGATCGTCATGCCCATGCTTATGCGTAGCTCACTCCGACGCATCACTGTACTGACGGAAAGCGGGGCAGGTTTGGCGTTATAATCCGCCTATTTCCACCCTCCTCCGCACACCCATGAGCCTGATACGGGAACAGGATTTCGTTGCCAGCATTCACGACGCGCTGCAATACATCTCCTACTATCATTCGCCGGATTTTCTGCAGGCGCTGCAAAGCGCCTATCAGCGTGAGGAATCGCCCGCAGCACGCGATGCGCTGGGACAGATCCTGACCAACTCCTATCTTTGCGCCCAAGGCCAGCGGCCGCTGTGCCAAGATACCGGCATCGTCGTCGCTTTCATCAAAGTGGGTATGGGCGTGGTGTGGGATTCCAGGCGCGGCCTGCAGGAAATAGTGGATGAAGGGGTGCGGCTGGCTTATAGCGACCCCGACAACGTGCTGCGCGCGTCCATCGTAGCCGATCCCGCCGGGCGCCGCCGCAACACCGGCGACAATACGCCTGCCGTGGTGCACGTGGAACTGGTGCCGGGTGATACCGTGGAAGTGCATATCGCGGCCAAGGGCGGCGGCTCGGAGAACAAGGCGCAACTGGCGATGCTGGAACCCTCGGACGATATCGTCGCATGGGTGCTGGAAACCGTACCCAGGATGGGCGCCGGCTGGTGTCCGCCCGGCGTGCTCGGCATCGGCATCGGCGGCACCGCGGAAAAAGCCGCGCTGCTGGCCAAGGAATCATTGATGGCACCCATCGACATTCAGCAACTCAAGGCGCGCGGCCCCAGCAGTCGGGTCGAAGAGTTGCGGCTGGAACTCTTCGACAAGGTCAATGCGCTCGGCATCGGCACGCAGGGGCTGGGCGGACTGACCACGGTGCTGGATGTGAAGATTCTGGATTATCCCACTCACGCCACTTCGCTGCCGGTCGCGATCATCCCCAACTGCGCCGCGACCCGTCACATCCACTTCACGCTAAGCGGAGACGGCCCGGCAGTGCTGCCGGTGCCCAGGCTCGATGATTGGTCGCAGATCGCACTCGATGGCGGCCTGCCGGCGCAGCACGTTAATCTGGACACGCTGACCCGCGCCGATATTGCGCAGTGGCAGCCCGGCGAGAAACTGCTGCTTTCCGGCAAGCTGTTGACCGGGCGCGATGCCGCACACAAGCGGTTATTCGACATACGGTCTCGCGGTGAGCCACTGCCCGAAGGTGTCGACTTCAACAACCGCTTCATCTATTACGTCGGCCCGGTCAATCCGGTGCGGGATGAAGTGATAGGACCGGCAGGCCCGACCACGGCCACGCGCATGGACCGCTTCACCGATTTCATGCTGGAGCAGATCAACGTGCTGGGCATGATAGGCAAGGCCGAGCGCGGCAGCGCGGCAATAGATTCGATCAGGCGTCATCAATCGGTCTACCTGATCGCCGTCGGCGGCGCGGCCTACCTGGTTTCCAAGGCCATCAAATCGGCGCGTATCGCGGCTTTTGCCGACCTCGGCATGGAAGCGATTTATGAGTTTGTCGTCGAAGACATGCCGGTCACTGTCGCCGTCGATAGCCAGGGTAATTCCATCCACGAGAGCGGGCCTGCCGAATGGCGTGCCAGGATCGGTCAAATTCCGGTGGTCGGGATTTAACATTGAACCGAACGGGAATACGTTCACTCCTAATTCCGTTTAATTTTCCTATTCTCTGGAATTGAATAATGGCAAAACTGTTCACGCCACTCAAACTGCGCGGGATCGAATTTAAAAACCGCATATTCGTCTCCCCGATGTGCCAATACTCGGCTGAAGGCGGCATGCCGAACAACTGGCATCTAGTCAATTACGGCAGCCGAGCCGTTGGCGGGGCTGCGCTGGTCATGGTCGAAGCCACCGCGATCTGCCCGGAAGGGCGCATAACCCCTTGGTGCACCGGCTTGTGGTCAGACGCCCATACCGAGGCATTCCGTCCCATTGCCGATTTCATCCGTAGCCAAGGCTCGGTGCCGGGTATCCAGATCGGCCACGCAGGCCGCAAAGCCTCTTGCGACGCTCCATGGAGAGGTGGCAGATACTTACCTGTCGGTTCCGGCGGCTGGCAGACCGTAGCGCCTTCCGCGACACCTTTCACTCTCAGCCACGGGACGCCGCAAGCGTTATCGCCTGATGCCATCGACCACGTCGTCGAATTGTTCACCGAGACTGCGCAGCGTTCGCTGGCTGCCGGCTTTGAGGTCATCGAGGTACATTGCGCGCACGGTTACCTGCTCAACGAGTTTTTATCGCCGTTATCCAACCGGCGCGAAGACGAATATGGTGGCAACCTGGAAAACCGTTGCCGCTTGCCGCTAAAAGTCGCCCAAACCATACGCGACCTCTGGCCAGAACAATGGCCGGTATTCGTGCGCATCTCGGCCACCGATTGGGTTGACGGCGGATGGGATCTGGCGCAGTCCATCCAGTTCGCCAAGTGGCTGAAGGAAATCGGCATCGACCTGATCGACTGTTCCAGCGGCGGATTGGTGGCAGATGCAAAAATTCCCGCGGCACCCGGCTTTCAGACACCGTTTGCTGAAAGCATCCGGCATGAAGCCGGCATCGCCACCGGCGCGGTCGGCCTGATTACCGACGCGCACCAGGCCGAACATATCCTGGTCGCCGGCCAGGCCGACGCCGTACTGTTAGCGCGGGAACTGCTGCGTAATCCCTATTGGCCGCTGGAAGCCGCACGCAAGCTTGGGGGAGATGTAAAATGGCCCGATCAATACGCGAGAGCCAAATTATGAAATGGACAGACGTGCAGCAGATTGCCGAAGAACTGTATGACAAGTTTCCGGAGATCGACCCTAAAACGATACGCTTTACCGACCTCTACAATTGGGTGATGGAGTTGGAGGGCTTCAACGACGATCCCAAGCATTGCGGCGAAAAAATACTTGAAGGGATCCAGCAGGCATGGATAAACGAGGCCGATTAGCTGCGGCCTCCCGGCGAGGAGCCGGCGGAGTCAAGCCAGGCACCTGCCGGACTCCTGAAAATGAAATACACGCATGAATACATTCGCAAAGAACCGGCAAGCGCCGTGTGCAACCAAACCGGCATGCGTCAGATGGCCGCTTCGTCGACCTCGCCGGTACGGATGCGAATCACCTTCTCGACTGAAGTGACGAAAATCTTGCCATCGCCGATCTTGCCGGTACGCGCAGCATTGATGATGGCCTCGATCGCACGCTCGACCTGCTCGTCGCTGACAACCAGTTCAAGTTTGATCTTGGGCAGAAAGTCCACTACATACTCGGCGCCGCGATAAAGTTCGGTATGCCCCTTCTGCCGACCAAAACCTTTGACCTCTGTTACAGTCATGCCGGTTACACCGATTTCGGAGAGGGCCTCTCGAACTTCGTCGAGCTTGAACGGCTTTATGATAGCTTCGATTTTTTTCATGCCTGTACCTTCTGCCATAAATTCAATACGGCAGGAATGTTAGCAGAAAGACTGCGTCTTGTCGCCGCTGCGCCGGAAATGTAAAAGCCCGGACCCTTGCGAACGTCAAACTTCGCTTCTCCAAACACAAAAGCCCTCGCGAAGAGGGCTAAATGTGAGGAATAGAGCGTCTGGCGGTGACCTACTTTCGCAAGCGTAGTG
>NZ_DASXVH010000054.1:0-21022 GCF_036504375.1 Novimethylophilus sp. | reverse complement strand
CGGGGGAAAGAGATCGCCAGGTAATCGGCCTCGAGCGCGGCTGCCGTCTTGATATCCTCGCGATCCTTCTCGGTCAGCGCCTGCGCTGACAAACCGCCTCCCTGGCGGTTAATCCCCTTGTTATTGGAGAGCACGCCGCTCTGGTTGACGGTGCAGTAAATCTTGTCGCCCCGCACCTCATCGACCGTCATCACCATGCGTCCGTCGTCCAGCAGCAAAATCGCGCCCGACTCGACATCCCGGGGCAGTTCCTTGTAATCGAGGCCGACACACCCCTGATCGCCCAGCATGCAATTGGCATCAAGGATGAATTTGTCGCCGGCGGACAGCATGACCTTGCCGTTTTCGAACTTGCCGATACGAATTTTGGGGCCCTGCAAATCGCACAGGACGCCGATCGGACGGTGGCGCTCACGCGCCAGATCGCGCACCAGCGTGGCCCGCTCGATATGATCCTGCGGCGTACCATGAGAAAAGTTCAAGCGCACCACATCCACGCCGGCTTCTATCATGCTGTCGAGCACTTCGCGGCTGCTGGATGCCGGGCCCAGGGTGGCCACGATTTTAGTTTTGCGTCGTATCAATTGATTCTCTTAAAAAAGGAAAAGGGCGACAGGGATAATCATACCCCCAACGCCCTGCACAAAGCCAAGAATCAGCGCTGGGCGCGCTGCTCGAGAATTTCTACCGCCGGCAATTTCTTGCCCTCGAGGAATTCGAGAAAAGCACCGCCGGCGGTGGAAATATAGGAGACCTTGTCGTAAATATGGTACTTCTGAATCGCGGCGATGGTGTCCCCACCGCCTGCCAGCGTAAATGCCCTGGTTGCGGCGATGGCCTCGGCAATTTTTTTGGTGCCCGCGCCGAACTGGTCGAATTCGAATACGCCGACCGGGCCGTTCCACACCACGGTGCCAGCCCGCATGATGATATCGGCAAGCTGCTGGGCAGATTGCGGACCGATATCGAAAATCATGTCGTCGTCGGCCACGGCATCCGCGGCTTTCAGCACTGCCGGTTCGCCAGCCGCGAAATTCTTGCCGCATACCACATCCGCCGCGATGGGGATGCTCGCGCCGCGCGCAGCCATTTTGGTCATCAGTGCCCGGGCGGTCGGCACCAGATCGTCCTCGCACAGCGATTTGCCGACGTTATGTCCCGCCGCCTTGAGGAAGGTATTGGCGATGCCGCCGCCGACCACCAGCTGGTCGACCTTTTCCGACAAGGATTCAAGCACGGTCAGCTTGGTGGATACCTTGCTGCCGCCGACGATGGCCACCATCGGACGCGCAGGATTGAGTAGCGCCTTGGTCAGCGCATCCAGTTCTTCGGTCAGCAGAATGCCGGCGCATGCCACCGGCGCGAATTTGGCAACGCCGTAAGTGCTGGCCTCGGCGCGATGCGCCGTACCGAACGCGTCCATGACGAAGATGTCGCACAAGCTGGCGTATTTCTGCGCGGTTTCATCCAGGCATTTTTTTTCGCCTTTGTTGAAGCGGCAATTCTCCAGCAACACCAGTTCGCCGGCGGCAACCTCGAATCCGCCGTCTATCCAATCCTTGATCAGGCGAACCGGCCGGCCCAGCCGCGCCGCAATATTGTCGGCCACCGGCTTGAGCGAATTTTCTTCGGAATACACGCCCTCTTCAGGCCGGCCCAGGTGGGAGGTCACCATGACGCGGGCCCCCGCTTCCAGGCAACGCTCTATCGTAGCCATGGAAGCGATGATGCGGGCGTCGGATGTAACCTTGCCGTCTTTGACGGGTACGTTAAGGTCGGCCCGGATAAAGACGCGCTTGTCTTTCAGGTCCAGGCTGGTCAGCTTGATAACAGACATGATTGACTCCAGATTCGCAATCGGGCGAAAAGGCAGCAGCTCGGCTGCCCATCACCCTTTCACGACATTACTTGGCATTCATCAGGGCGACCGCGGTATCGATCATGCGGCAAGAGAAACCCCATTCATTGTCATACCATGACAATACTTTTACCAGGTTCCCCAAGACACTGGTCTGGTTGGCATCGAAATTGGAAGACGTGGTGGTGTGGTTGAAGTCGCTGGAAACCAGAGGCTCGGTGTTGTAGCCGAGGATGCCCTTGAGCGCGGCGCTTTCCGACGCCGTCTTCATGATGCCGTTGATTTCTTCCTTGCTGGTATCGCGCCCGGCGATAAAGGTCAGGTCCACCACCGAAACGTTGGCGGTCGGCACGCGGATCGCAAAACCGGACATCTTTCCGTCCAGTTCCGGGACCACCAGACCCACGGCCTGGGCCGCACCGGTCTTGGTCGGGATCATGTTCAACGCAGCGGCGCGGGCACGGTACAGATCGCTGTGGTAAACGTCGGTGAGCACCTGGTCATTGGTATAGGAGTGTACGGTGGTCATCAACCCCTTCTGTATCCCCACCGTGTCGCACAGCGGCTTGACCAGCGGCGCCAGACAGTTGGTAGTGCAGGATGCATTGGAGATCACCTCCATGTCTGCGCGCAGGATGTCATGGTTGACGCCATACACGACGGTTGCGTCGCACTGGTTTTTATCCGCAGGAGCGGAAATGATCACTTTTTTGGCGCCAGCAGTCAGGTGCGGCGTGCATTTTTCCTTGTTGCGGAAAACGCCGGTGCATTCCATGACGACGTCGACATCGAGTTCTTTCCAGGGCAGTTCGGCAGGATTGCGCATTGCACACACCCGGATCTTGTCGCCGTCGACGACCATGTAATCGCCTTCGACCACGATCGTCCCGTTGAACTTGCCGTGTACGGTATCGTGACGCGTCAGATGGGCATTGGTTTCAGCATTGCCCAGATCGTTGATGGCCACAATCTGGATATCCTTACGACCGGACTCATACAGGGCGCGCAACACATTACGGCCGATACGGCCGTAACCATTGATTGCGACACGAATTGCCATTGCTAACTCCTCAATTCAGGAAAGATTGTCACCAGTAAAGATATCGCCATTCCTGCATTTGCAGGAATGGCGAGTCATGGATTGCCGCTAACAGCCCTCTTACAGGATGGACTTCACGGTGTTGACCACATTTTCGGCCGTAAAACCAAAATGCTTGAACAGCGCGCCGCCAGGAGCGGATTCGCCGAAGGTGTCGATACCCACCACGGCACCTTCCAGACCAACGTACTTGCGCCAGAAGTCGGGGTGAGCGGCTTCAACCGCGACACGCTTCACGCCCGGGGTCAGTACGCTGTCCTTGTAGGCTTTATCCTGGCGGTCGAACACGTTGGTGGACGGCATGGAAACCACGCGCGCTTTGGTACCCGCAGCGTTGAGTTCCGCAGCGGCCTTGACGGCCAGATCGAACTCGGAGCCGTTGGAGATCAGGATCACGTCGGCCTTGCCAGCCACGTCGGAGAACACATAGCCGCCCTTGCGGATCAGATCGAAATGGGCTTCGTCGTGCTTGATGCCCGGCACGTTCTGGCGGGAGAGCACCAGGCTGGTCGGGCCGTCCCTGCGCTCGACGGCAGCCACCCAGGCCACGGCGGTTTCGACCGAGTCAGCCGGACGCCACACATCCATGCGCGGAATGTAGCGCAGACCGGCGGTTTGCTCGACCGGCTGGTGGGTAGGACCGTCTTCGCCCTGGCCGATGGAGTCGTGGGTCAGCACGGCAATGGTGCGCTGCTTCATCAGCGCGGCCATGCGCAGGGCGTTCTTGGCATAGTCGGAGAACATGTGGAAGGTGCCGCCGAACGGCAGGATGCCGCCGTGCAACGTCATACCGTTCATGATGGCGAACATGCCGAACTCGCGCACGCCGTAAGAGATGTAGTTGCCCGGCTTCTTGCCATGCACGTGATGCGCGCCCGTCCAGCCGGTCAGGTTGGAACCGGTCAGGTCGGCAGAGCCGCCCACGAATTCCGGCAGTACGGCAGCCAGCGCGTTGATCGCGTTTTGCGAAGCCTTGCGGGTGGCCACGCCTTCCGCCTTGTCATTGGTTGCCTTGATGAAAGCAGCGGTATGCTCCTTCCAGTTGGCAGGCAAGTCGCCTGCCATGCGGCGCTTGAACTCGGCAGCCAGTTCCGGATACACCTTGGCATATTCGGCAAACTTGTTGTTCCACAGCGTTTCATGGCCTTGGCCCTTGGTGCGGCAATCCCAGCCGTCGTAGACGTCCTGCGGAATCTCGAAAGGAGGATAGTTCCAGCCGATGTTCTTGCGGGTATCTGCCACTTCGGCGTCGCCCAGAGCTGCGCCGTGGCAATCGTGAGTGCCTTCCTTGTTGGGGGAACCCTTGCCGATGATGGTCTTGCAGCAGATCAGGCTGGGCTTGTCGGTAACCGTTTTGGCCGCCTGCACAGCCGCTTCTACGGCGGCAGCGTCATGGCCGTCCACGTTGGGGATCACATGCCAGCCATAGGCTTCAAAGCGCTTGGCGGTATCGTCGGTATACCAGCCTTCGATGTGGCCGTCGATGGAAATGCCGTTGTCGTCCCAGAAAGCGATCAGCTTGCCCAGGCCCCAGGTGCCGGCCAGCGCGCAGGCTTCGTGGGAAACGCCTTCCATCATGCAGCCATCGCCCATGAACACGTAAGTGTGGTGATTGACGATTTCATGACCGGGACGGTTGAATTGGTCGGCCAGCAGCTTTTCTGCCATGGCGAAACCGACCGCATTGGTAATGCCCTGACCCAGCGGGCCGGTAGTGGTTTCAACGCCAGGCGCATAGCCGTATTCCGGATGGCCGGCGCACTTGGAATGCAGTTGGCGGAAGGTCTTGATTTCATCCATCGGCAGATCGTAGCCGGTCAGGTGCAGCAGCGAGTAAATCAGCATGGAGCCGTGACCATTGGACAGAATGAAACGGTCGCGATCGGCCCAATGCGGGTTCTTCGGGTTATGGCGCAGATGGTGGTTCCACACTACTTCGGCGATTTCCGCCATACCCATCGGCGCGCCGGGGTGACCGGAATTGGCCTTCTGAACAGCATCCATTGACAATGCACGGATGGCATTTGCTAAATCATTACGAGTTGCCATATTCAATCCCCTAGTCCTAATTAAAGAGAAATATCTAAGAAACTGTCTTAAAAATTGCTGCGGAGGGTGTCTGCGGCGTTGCGCGGCACTCGAAATCCTCATGTACTCCCCGTACATTCCGGTTGTCTCAGTTCCGTGCGCCTTGCATCCATCCCTCCTCGCAAATTTTTTAAGACAGCTTCTATTAAAGATAAATATCCCCGCCGCCACTCTGAGTGGAGCAGGAAGAATGTTGTATGCCCGGAATTATCCCTCCGCAGAAACAGACACTTTCTTTTCCTTAATTACAAATGTCTTGGAGGTCCTCAACTATTATTGCCCAGTTGCGTTGTTTGGGCAATAGTTCGGAGCTACGGGCCCGATTTACTCGCCCATCCATTTGATCGAGCAACCCATGCCGGGGATTTGCTCGCGCGGCCCCCGGCCGGTTAGCGCAACCTCTTTCATGGCCTCGAACAAATCGCGCCGCACGCCTTCCGGCGCCGTTTCCTTGCGCGATTCATCGAAGCGCCCGCGGTACTGCAGTTCCAGATCGGCATTGAATCCGAAGAAATCCGGCGTGCAAACCGCGCCATATGCCTTGGCGATTTCCTGGGTTTCATCGAAAAGATAGGGGAAAGAAAAATCGAATTCCCGGGCAACAGCCTGCATGTTCTGAAACGAGTCTTCCGGATAATCGGCAGGATCATTGGACATGATGGCGACCGCATTGACGCCCAGCGCCTTCAGCTCATTCAAGTCCCGGACCAGGCGCGGACGGATCGCCTTGACATAAGGGCAATGGTTGCAGATGAACATCACCAGCGTGCCTTTCGGGCCGCGCGCATCACCCAGGCCCCACATCCTGCCGTCGATTCCGGGCAGATTGAAATCGGGCGCCTTCCAGCCAAAATCACAAACAGGGGTTTGCAGGCTGACCATAATTTCAGCTCCTTTTTACCGTTACAATTGGGTTTGATTTTACCATTCCCGCAGGCGCCCCATTATGTCCGCCCCACGATTCTTTTGTTCCGCACCCCTCGCCCCCGGAGGCATCGTCAGCCTGCCGGACAACGCCGCTCACCATGTAGTCAGGGTGCTGCGCATGAAACCGGGGGACGAACTGACTCTGTTCAACGGCAACGGCAGCGATTTCGCCGGAGAAATCCTGCGCATCAACAAGAATGAAGTCGTCGCCAAACTCAATCGCGCGACGCCGGCCGGGCGCGAATCGCCACTGTCGGTAACCCTGGCACAAGCAGTTTCCAGCGGAGACCGCATGGATTTCACTTTGCAAAAAGCCGTGGAGCTCGGCGTCTCCGCAGTTCAACCGATCGCGGCCGAGCGCAGCGTAGTCAAATTGAACGGGGAGCGCGCCGAAAAACGGCGTGAACATTGGCAAAATGTAGTGGTGTCCGCCTGCGAACAAAGCGGTCGCGCCACCGTACCCACGGTGGCGCCCATCCTGCCGCTCACGGACTGGCTCGGCCGGGGTGAAACGTATGCGCTTAAACTGGCGCTGTCGCCAATGGCGGAACAGCGTCTGCACGACCTGCCGCCACCCGATGGCCCCATCTGCCTGCTGATCGGCTGCGAGGGTGGCTTCTCGCCACAAGAGCTACTGGCCGCGGCCGGCTGCGGATTTGTGCCGGTGCGCCTTGGCGCACGCATACTGCGCACCGAAACCGCCGCGATGGCGGCGATAGCGGCGATGCAGACCTTATGGGGCGATTTTTAATTTTGCGTTTTACGCATTATTTTTATAAAATTATGCTTTTAAAGCACAGGAGCCGCCATGCCTTTGGGACAAGCGCTGCGCAAACGCCGCAAGGCTCTCGGCCTCACGCTGCAAGAACTGGCAAAAAGGGTCGAGGCCGACACCGGCAACCTGTCGCGCATCGAGCGCGGCGCTCAAGGCTTGTCCGAAGCCATGCTGCGCCGGCTGTGCGCCGCACTCGACTGCACACCGGCCTTTCTCTACGCGCATGCGGAAGCTGCGGCTGGCGCTTCCGCGCAATCGGGGCCGCGCCTTAACCTGCTGCAACCGCAGGAGTTTGTCGGCTGGTTTCGCTCGGTCGCCCCTTATATCCATGCGTTCGGCGGGAGAACTTTCGTCATAGCGTTTGGCGGCGAAGTGGTGGACGACGGCCAGTTCATCGCCCTGTCGCATGACCTCAACCTGCTCGCCAGCCTGGAAGTGCGGCTGGTCCTGGTCCACGGCGCCCGCCCGCAAATCGAGTCGCGCCTCAAGCGGGCCCGGATCGAAACCAGCTTCGTCGATGGCCTGCGCGTGACCGACGACAAGGCAATGGAGGCCGTCAAGGAAGCCAGTGGCGTCATTCGCGTCGAAATCGAGGCGCTGCTTTCGATGGGACTGGTCAATTCCCCGATGGCCGGAGCCGACATCCGCGTGGCCAGCGGCAACTTCGTCACCGCCAGGCCGCTCGGCGTGCGCCAGGGAGTTGATTTGCAACACACCGGCGAGGTACGGAAAATCGATGCGACAGGCATTCGGAAACGCCTCGACGACGGCGAGATGGTTCTGCTTTCTCCGCTGGGCTACTCGCCCACCGGCGAGGCATTCAACCTGTCGCTGGAGGACGTCGCGGTGAACACCGCCATCGCGCTGGATGCGGACAAATTGATTTTCCTGATGGACACACAGGGCGTCACCAACAAAGAGAATGAACTGCTGCGTGAAATGACCGCGAAAGAAGCGGAAAAAGTATTGCGCCACGCACGGAACCAGCCGGAAGACATCAGCTATTACCTGCCCGGCGCAGTGCATGCCTGCCATCATGGCGTAGCCCGTACCCATCTGATCAGCCGTCATATTGACGGTGCCATTCTGCAGGAATTGTTCACCCACGACGGCATCGGCACGATGATCACCGAGGCCCCGCTGGAAACCATGCGCGGCGCCGAGATCGGCGATGTGGGCGGAATACTGCAACTGATAGAACCGCTGGAAGCGGAGGGCATACTGGTGCGTCGCGGACGCGAACGGCTGGAAATGGAAATCGGCCATTTCTACGTCATGGAGCATGATGGCCGCATCATCGGCTGCGCCGCACTTTACCCGTTTCCCGAGGACAGGATGGCCGAATTGGCGTGCCTGGCCGTCAGCCCGGCTTTTCGCAGCAGCGGGCGTGGCGATCGGCTATTGCAGCACTGCGAAAACGAGGCCCGCAAGCAGCGCATCAAGACCCTGTTCGTGCTGACTACGCGCACCGCGCATTGGTTTATCGAACGCGGCTTTGCCGAAAGCGATATCGTGGCGCTGCCCCAGCAACGCCAGCAGCTATTCAACTTCCAGCGCCGCTCCAAGGTATTCGTCAAACGCATCTCGGGCTGATTGTTAACCGGCCGGGGTGCTTTCGCCTTAGGCCGCAACAAGTCTTGAGTCTTCGCGGACTGCCGCCTTTCTATTGAAATTTTGTTCTCCGCCACCATTTTGGTTTTAGCGAGGCGACTCGCACACCAACCGATCAATGAAAGGAGAAGACATGGCAAACCTAACCCGATTCGATCCGTTTCAAGTCTCCGGCTTCGACCCGCTGGAAGACGTTTTCAAAGGTTTCTTACGTCCGGTGCGGCTGGAAGCGCAACCTGAAATGCAGATCAGGATGGACGTGAAGGAAGACGATAAGAACTATACCGTGCACGCGGAAATTCCCGGCGTGAAAAAGGAAGATATCCAGGTCACCGTCGATGGCGACCAGGTCTCCATCAGTGCCGAAACCAAACAGGAAAAGGAAGTGAAGGATGGATCGAAAGTGCTGCACACCGAGCGCTACTACGGCAAGGTTTCGCGCCGCTTTTCGTTAGCCAGCGAAATCGATGAAGGCGCGTCGCAAGCCAAATATGCCGATGGCGTGCTGGAACTGGTGCTGCCGAAAAAAACGGCTGCGTCCGCGAAACGACTGGACATACGTTAGAATTTTACAAGCGGTCGCAAGACCGCTTTTTTATATGCCCGCGATCAGGATCGCTCGAAAATCGTTGACATTGGTGTATGTCGGCCCGGTAATCAGCGAGTCTCCCAACGCCCGGAAGAATCCGTGCCCATCATTATCGGCGAGACTTTCCCTGATATCGATTCCTTGCTGGAGTGCGCGCCGCAGCGTGTCCGGAGCAATCACCGCGCCGGCAATTTCCGCCTGTCCGTCGACGCCATCGGTATCCCCCGCCAATCCATAGATGCCGGGAAAACCATCCAGCGCGATGGCCAAAGCCAGCAGGAATTCCACATTGCGCCCGCCACAACCGCCGCCGCGCACGGTAACCGTGGTTTCACCCCCGGAAATGAGCACGCACGGAGATTCGACTGGCCCTTTACACATCGCCGCCCGCAACGCAATACCCCCCATCACTCTGCCGACATCCCTTGCTTCCCCCTCGATGTTGCCGCCCAGAATAAGCGGCGTCACGCCGGCCGATTGCGCAACCCGCGCAGCCGCCTCAAGCGCCGTCCGGGCCGCGGCGACAATGTGGGTGGTACAGCGTGCCAGCCGCGCATCGGCCGGCTTCAGCGTTTCGCCGCTTCCGCTTTCCAGCACCCCCAGCACATGGGGCGGCACTGCAACTCCGTAACGCCGCAGCACTTCCAAAGCATCCGCACAGGTGGTCGAATCAGCCACCGTCGGCCCCGAGGCAATATCTACAGGATTATCGCCAGGCACATCGGAAATTAATAACGTCACGACCTTTGCCGGCACGCATGCGGCGGCGAGACGGCCGCCTTTGATCGAGGAAAGATGGCGGCGAACGCAGTTGATTTCACGGATCGCGGCGCCGGACCTCAATAACGCCCGGCTGATCTGCTGCTTGTCTCGCAACGTGATTCCACTGATGGGCAATGGCATCAGTGCCGAGCCACCGCCCGAAAAAAGACAAATGACCAGATCGTTTTCGGTCAAGCCACGCACCATATCCAGCATGCGCTCAGCCGTCCGCATTCCAATAGCATCGGGAATTGGATGCGAGGCGGCAACGATTTCTATGCGTTCGCACGGCAGCGTGTAACCCTGGCGGGTCAGCACCAGCCCGGACAACGCGCCACTCCAATTCGTTTCTACTGCGCGAGCCATCGCCGCCGCTGCTTTACCGGCACCGATCACGATAGTACGCCCTGAAGGCGGCGGGGGCAGATGCGGGGGAACGCAAAGCGCCGGCTGCGCCGCTTCGATAGCCGCATCAAACATTTCGCGCAGCAGATTTAAATGGCGTTGTGACATACCATGCTCCTAACGGATGTCGCAATCATAACGGCATCTCCCGCTGGCTTAAAGAAAGCAGCCGTATCGACAAATGCCGCTACAACTCGCGGCGCGAATTCCGATAAAATAGCCGCATCAGCTTCACGTCATGGACAAGTCAATGCTTACTCCCGCTACCGGCGCTTCCAAAGCGCAGATTCTTTCCGAGGCTCTGCCTTACATCAAGCGCTTTTTCGACAAGACCATCGTCATCAAATATGGCGGCAACGCGATGACCGACCCCCAACTGAAAGACAGCTTCGCGCGTGACGTAGTGCTGCTCAAACTGGTCGGCATGAACCCGGTCATCGTCCACGGCGGCGGCCCGCAGATCAATGAGCTACTCGATCGCCTGGGCAAGAAAGGCGAGTTTATCCAGGGCATGCGCGTCACCGACGAAGAAACGATGGATGTGGTCGAAATGGTGCTTGGCGGCCAGGTCAACAAGGAGATCGTCAACCTCATCAACCGTCACGGCGGCAAGGCGGTAGGCCTGACCGGGCAAGACGGCAATTTCATACGCGCCAAGAAACTGCTGGTGGAAAGCAAGGAAATTCCCGGCGAGTTCATCGACATCGGGCAGGTAGGCGATATCACTTACATCAACCCGAGCATCATCGAATTCCTCGACTCGGGAGATTTCATCCCGGTCATCGCGCCGATCGGCGTGGGGCCGGATGGCGAGACCTACAACATCAATGCCGACGTCGTCGCCGGCAAACTCGCAGAAATCCTCGGTGCGGAAAAACTCATCCTGCTGACCAATACCCCCGGCGTACTGGACAAGAACGGCAGCCTGCTGACCGGCCTTTCCGCCAAGGAAATCGACGCATTGTTCGCCGACGGCACGCTTTCCGGCGGCATGCTGCCAAAAATCAGCTCGGCGCTGGATGCGGCACGCAGCGGCGTGCGATCGGTGCATGTCATCGACGGCCGGGTGGAGCATGCTTTGTTGCTGGAAGTACTCACCGACGAGGGTGTCGGCACCATGATTCGAGCCAAGTGATCAGAACCCGCACCTGGCACAGAGTGGGATACGCCGGACATGTCTGGGTTTTCGATCTTGACGATACCCTGCATGACGCCAGCGCATACATCTTCCCTCACATCAACCGTGCCATGACGCAATACCTGATAACCCATCTCGACCTGAACGAAGATGACGCCAATCGCTTGCGCAGGCAATACTGGCATCTCTACGGCGCCACATTGCGTGGCCTTATGCGTCATCATGGAACCGATCCGCACCACTTCCTGCATCATACGCATCAGTTTCCGCAACTGCGGAGCATGATCGTGAAGGCACGCGGTCTGCGCATCGCATTGCGCCAGCTTGCGGGCCGCAAGATCGTGTTTACCAATGCGCCGCTGGCTTATGCCGAGCAGGTATTGAAGCTGCTCAAAGTACGCGATTTGTTTGAAGGCGTGTTCAGCATCGAATCGACCCGTTTCCATCCCAAGCCGTCGACGCTCGGCTTTATACGCCTGCTGCGGCATTACCATATGCGGCCCGAGCACTGCACCATGGTGGAAGACAGCCTGCCCGCGTTGCTGACCGCTAAAAAGTTTGGCATGCACACCGTTTACATCCACCCCAAGGCCAAGCGGCCGACTTTTGTGGATGTCCGCATCAGCTCTGTGTTAGCGTTACCAAGAATAGCAGCCACCCTTTAAGGAAAATTATGACAACCAAACCTGGTGAAAGAAAACAGCAGATTCTCGAAACGCTGGCAAAAATGCTGGAATCGCCCAAACGCGAAAAAATCACTACCGCTGCGCTGGCAGCACGGCTTGAAGTTTCGGAAGCTGCGCTGTACCGTCATTTCGCAGGAAAAGCGCAAATGTTCGAAGGCCTGATCGAATTCATCGAGCAGTCTTTGTTTGGCCTGATCAACAAGATTTCAAACGAGGAACAGGACGGACTCAAGCAGGTACGCCGAGTGCTGACCGTAATGCTGCTCTTTGCCGAAAAAAATCCGGGAATGACGCGCGTCCTGATCGGCGATGCGCTGGTCAATGAGAACGAACGCCTGCAGATAAGGATTAATCAGTTATTCGATCGCATCGAGTCCACCTTGAAACAGTCATTGCGTATTGCCGAAACCCAAGCCGGCCGCAAATACGATCCAGAATCCCAAGCGAATCTGCTGCTGTGTTTTGTGATAGGCCGCTGGCATCAGTTCGCCAAGAGCGGATTCAAACGCAAGCCGATGGAATATGTTCAGCAGCAGTTGACATTATTATACGGACTGGAGCAATAGCATCCGCTCCGGTTACATAGCTGTCCACCCATATCCGTGATCCGATTATATTATTAAAGTTTACAGTAAACACCGACCTTGACTTGACACTGATCTCATTCCTATTTTACAGTGGAAAGGTTGCGCGTTCCTGAAACGCTGCGTCAGCAGTTGCTTACTATAAAATACCGACCGGAGACAGAACCATGGCAAAACCTTTAGTTCAAGTTGCACTGGATTCTTTGGATTATCAGCAAACGGTAGCGCTCGCCCGCCAGGCTGCTCCATATGTGGATATTATTGAAATTGGCACGCCATGCCTCAAGGTCAACGGGATAGAATTAGTGAAAGAGATCCGGGCCAACCACCCAGACAAGCTGATTTTCGCTGATCTTAAAACCATGGATGCCGGCTATTACGAAGCCGAGCCATTTTATAAAGCCGGCGCAGACATTTGCACCGTTCTCGGCACCGCCGACCTGGGTACGATCAAAGGCGTAGTCGATGTAGCGAATGCATATGGCAAACAGGCCCAGGTCGATCTGATCAATGTCAAGGACAAGCCCAAGCGTGCTGCCGAAGCGGCCAAACTGGGAGCACATATTATTGGCATCCATACCGGTATCGACCAGCAACTGGCCGGTCAGACCCCTTTCGCTGACCTTGCCGCTCTGGTAGCTTTGGGACTGAATGTAAAAGTTTCGGTTGCTGGCGGCATCAAACAATCCACAGTCCAGCAAGTTGTTAAGGCCGGACCGAACATTGTCGTTGTTGGCGGCGCAATCACTGGCTCTCCTGCGGCTGAAGTTGCCGCTCGTGAAATTCGCGATTTGGTTGCTTCCGCTTAATTCATCCATAAAGATGTATTATAAATAAGCAGCTGCGGTATTATTTTTCAAGCAGATTCTGTAACACAATCATAAATTTTTAACCAATCGGAGGATGTACCATGGCAAAACCATTAGTTCAGATGGCATTAGATTCACTCGATTTCGATCAAACCGTTGCACTCGCTACCAAAGTAGCTCCGCACGTAGATATTCTTGAAATCGGTACGCCATGCATCAAGCACAACGGCATCAACTTGCTCAAGACCTTGCGTGACAAGTTCCCCAACAACAAGATCCTGGTCGACCTGAAGACCATGGACGCTGGTTATTATGAAGCCGAGCCTTTCTACAAGGCTGGTGCTGACATTTGTACCGTTCTCGGCACCGCAGACATCGGCACCATCAAGGGTGTTATCGATGTTGCCAACGCCTACGGCAAGGAAGCTCAAGTTGACCTGATCAACGTCATCGACAAGGGCGCCCGCACCAAGGAAGTGGCTGCTCTTGGCGCACACATCATCGGTGTACACACCGGTCTGGACCAACAGGCTGCTGGCCAAACCCCGTTCGTAGACCTGGGTCTGGTTGCCAGCTTCGGTCTGCCCGTTAAGGTTTCGGTTGCTGGTGGCATCAAGCCGGCAACGGTTCAGCAAGTCGTTAAGGCTGGCGCCAACATCGTAGTGGCTGGCGCCGCCATCTATGGCGCTGCTGATCCTGCTGCTGCTGCTGCCGAGATTACCGCTCTGGCAAGGTCTGCGTAAGCGTTAATCTGACGTCAGAATCCACCATCTCGGCTCGCATCTGATCCGATATGGTGGATTATTTTTTTGTACGGCAGATTTCCGCGTCTGGAATATTAATCAAGAATTTTATGAGGTGAACAGCCATGCATCAGGAACTTATCCTAAATAAAATTTCAAACGTTCTTCAAGCGACCGACGACAGCTTGGTTGACAAGATCGTAGCCACCATCGATAAGGCCAATCGCATTTTCATCACGGGCGCCGGTCGTTCTGGCCTAGTCTCCAGATTTTTTGCCATGCGGCTGATGCACAGTGGTTACAAAGTCTACATGGTAGGTGAAATCATTACTCCCAGCATTCAAAACGGTGATTTATTTATCGTGATTTCCGGTTCCGGCGGAACGGAAACTTTGCTGCCACTGGTAAAAAAAGCGAAGTCTGTTGGTGCTCAGGTTGCCATAGTTTCAATGAAGGGCAAATCGCCAATGGCGGAAATAGCTGATTTAGTCTGCCAAATCGGCAGCGGCAATGAAAACAGCTTCGGGATTGTTCACGGCATGCCGATGGGCACCGTGTTTGAACTATCCACGCTGGTCTTTCTGGAAGCCATTATTTCGCACATCGTGCATGAAAAAGGGCTTACCGAGGAAGGGATGCGCGCAATTCACGCAAACCTGGAATAGCCCTGAGTCGATGGGCTTTTATTTGCAAGCCATCATATAAAAAACCACGTCGTGTTGACGTGGTTTTTTATTGATTGATTCAGCCTGCGTTTATGTAAGAACTACCCGGCGCGGCGCGATGCGCCCATCCCCGAGACTCTCGGCCACGCCAATAAACACCCCATGCGAGGCGTAAATTCTTATCAAACCGCTTGTTGCGATTCCCGACTTCCATAAAGCCTGTCCCCGGCGGAAATAAAAAGCACTCTCGTCATCTACCTCAACCGCCGGCAAACCAGCCAGAAGTACATCGACCGGCAGCAATGCCTGATCGCGCCGAGATTCTGTCATGGCTTCCAATTGTTCCAAAGAATAGGCATCCTCCAACTGGAAACCTCCTGTCGACAAGCGTTCCAGAACGGCCAAATGTGCACCGCACCCTAGCTGTTTGCCAATGTCTTCACCCAGCACCCGAATATAAGTGCCTTTACTGCAGGCCACATGAATTTCTGCCTCATCTCCTTCGAATTTATGCAGCGCGATGCTATGGATGGTTACTTCACGCGATTTTCGCTCGATCTCTACTCCCGCACGAGCATACTCGTATAGCGGCTTGCCCTGATGCTTGAGCGCCGAATGCATGGGCGGGGTTTGAGTAATTTTTCCATGGAACGCACTGACGGCGCGCTCAACCTCATCCCGGCTGAGTTTTACCGCTTTGCAGCCAGTAACCTCGCCTTCCGTATCTCCGGTCGTGGTTATCGCACCGAGCTTGAGCACAGCGCGGTACACTTTGTCGGCGTCCAACAGAGTATGAGAAAACTTCGTAGCTTCGCCGAAACAGATCGGAAGCAACCCGGTAGCAAACGGATCGAGGGTTCCGGTGTGGCCGGCCTTGGCGGCCTGATACAGGCGTTTGACACGCTGCAACGCCTGATTGGAAGAACAACCGGCGGGCTTGTCCAACAGCAGTACGCCGCTGATGGGCCGCTTGATACGTTTTACTTGCACGAAAAGGAGGGTCAGGAATTATCGGACGATCTAGCCTTGTCGATCAGTTGCGACAAGCGCATGCCCCGGTCCAGAGATTCATCATAGACAAAATGCAACTGGGGTACCGAACGCAACAAGAGACGCCGGGACAGTTGGCTACGCAAGAAGCCTGCGGCCTTGCCCAGGGCAGTAACCGCAGCGCTTGCATCTTCCTGCGTAACGAAATAAATTTTGGCGTGGGCGAGATCGCCGGTGACCTCGACTTCGGTCAAGGTCACCTTGCTTGCCCGCGGATCCTTGACCTCGAATTGCAGCAGGTCCGCAAGCTCGCGCCGGATCTGTTCTGCTACACGCTGGCTGCGGGAAAACTCTTTAGCCATTACAGTGAGGTGCGGGCGACTTCCACCATCTCGTAGACTTCCAGCTGGTCACCCTCATTGATATCGTTGAAGTTCTTGACTGACAAGCCGCATTCAAAGCCGGCTTTAACCTCCTTGACGTCATCCTTGAAGCGCTTGAGCGAGTCCAGCTCTCCATCATGCATCACCACATTGTTACGCAGCACGCGCACCCTGGAGCCCCGTTTGATCATACCGTCGAGCACATAACAGCCAGCAATCGCGCCGACCTTGGAAATGCGGAATACCTGCCTGATTTCCACCAGGCCGATGACATTTTCTTTTTCTTCCGGCGACAGCATCCCGGTGAGCGCAGCACGCACTTCATCGACGGCCTCGTAAATGATGTTGTAATAACGTACATCAACCCCCGAAGATTCGATCAGCTTGCGCGCGCCAAAATCTGCACGCACATTGAAGCCGATTACCACTGCCTTGGAAGCCACAGCCAAATTGACATCGGATTCCGTGATGGCGCCGACACCGGTATGCAGTACGTTAACCTTGACCTCGTCCGTGGACAGTTTCTGCAGCGAGGTAGAAAGCGCTTCGTAAGAGCCCTGCACGTCCGACTTGATGATCAGAGGCAGAGTCTTTACCTCGCCTTCGGTCATTTGCTCGAGCATATTCTCGAGTTTGGATGCCTGCTGGCGCGCAAGTTTCACGTCGCGGAACTTGCCTTGGCGGAACAGCGCGATTTCACGCGCCTTGCGCTCATCGTTGAGCACAATGGTTTCTTCGCCGGCATTCGGCACATCGGACATGCCAAGAATTTCAACCGGGATAGATGGCCCGGCTTCCTTTACTTCCTTGCCATTTTCGTCAAGCATCGCTCGCACGCGTCCGAACACGCTTCCGGCCAGCAGCATGTCGCCGCGCTTCAGCACGCCCGATTGCACCAGAACCGTAGCAACCGGCCCGCGCCCCTTGTCGAGGCGGCCCTCGATCACCAGGCCCTTCGCAGGAGTGGTTTTGGGCGCCTTCAGCTCCAGCACTTCTGCCTGCAACAGCACGGCTTCCAGCAGGGTATCGATGCCTTGGCCAGTCTTGGCGGATACTTCCACGAACATCGTATCGCCGCCCCAGTCTTCCGGTACGACTTCCTGCGCCACCAATTCCTGTCGGACACGCTCCGAGTTGGCAGATGGTTTGTCGATTTTGGTCACTGCAACCACCAGTGGCACCTTGGCGGCCTTGGCGTGGTGGATGGCTTCAATCGTTTGCGGCATGACGCCATCGTCAGCGGCTACCACCAGAATAACGACGTCGGTAGCTTTTGCACCGCGTGCACGCATCGCAGTGAATGCCTCGTGTCCCGGCGTATCAAGAAAGGTCACCATGCCACGCGGCGTTTCAACATGGTAAGCGCCGATATGCTGGGTAATGCCGCCAGCTTCGCCGCTAGCTACGCGCGTGCGGCGGATATAGTCCAGCAGCGAAGTTTTCCCATGGTCGACATGCCCCATCACCGTCACGACCGGCGGACGTGGCTCCTGCAGAGCTTCCATATGCTCCGCATCTGTCAGGAAGGCTTCCGGATCATTAGCTTCCGCTGCCTTGGCAACGTGGCCCAATTCCTCGACCACAATCATCGCTGTTTCCTGATCGAGCACTTGGTTGATGGTCACCATCATGCCCATCTTCATCAATGTTTTGATAACCTCGGCAGCCTTGACGGCCATTTTATGAGCAAGGTCAGCGACGGAAATCGTTTCCGGCACCAAAACCTCGTGCACGATGGGCTCCGTAGGCGCCAAAAATGCGTGCTGCCCTTCAGCGTCTTTATGGTGCTTGCCCGCTTTCGACCGACCAGGTGCACGCCAGCCCTGCCCTATCCCGACATCGCCGCGCGCCTTGGGTCCGGAGCGACGTTTAGCCGCATCTCCGCCCCATTCTCCAGTCGCGCCTTTTTTACCTTTGGTGTCAGCGGCTTTGGGCTTTTCGCCAGGTTTACCAACAGGTTTGTGTAGTGTGCCTTCGGAAAGCTTTTTCTTGGCAGCCTCTTCTTCAGCCACTTTTTTAGCTTCTGCCTCCTGCTTCTTCTGCAGAAGTTCCTGCTTTTTACGCTTTTCTTCGCTCTGGATAGCGATCAGTTCCGCCTGGCGGCGGGCCTCTTCACCGCGCTTCGCGATCTGTTCCGCGTCTAGCACGGATACCTTCGCAGCCGGACGATGTATTTTTTCTGGTGAGGGCGCGACAGGCGCGCTCTCTTTCGCCGGCTCGGCTGCTGCCGGCTGTTCCTCCACGGCTTCCGGCTCAACAAGCTCGGGCTCTTCGATTACCACCTGTTCCGTTTCAATCTCCGGCTGTATAACCGGCGCTGCCTGCTCGGCTGTTACTGCCGCTTCCATCGGCTCAACCTTTTCAGTCGGCTCAGACATCTCTCCGGTTTCGGTCGCAGCATCACGCCTTACCAGTATGCGCTTCTTCTTTACTTCCACCTGGATAGTTCGACCGCGACCTGTTCCCGTGGATTGCTTGATTTCTGAAACCTGCTTGCGGGTCAGGGTAATCTTGTTTTTAGGCTGCTGTGCGCCATGCTCTTTACGCAAATGCTCCAGGAGCGCCGCTTTGTCATGTTCGGCAAGCAAATCCTCCGAAGAAGATTTGTTCACCCCGGCAGCCTTTAATTGTTCCAACAAAAGCTCAGCCGGTAAGCCAAGCTCCGTGGCGAATTGCGTTACGCTCGTCTGTGCCATTCTGTTTCCCTGTTCCCGCTTTTACGCCCTGTATCAGGCGAACCATGGCGCACGCGCCGTCATGATGAGCTGCTTGGCGCGCTCATCATCCATGCCTGTCATTTCAACCAACTCGTCCACGGCCAGGTCCGCCAAATCTTCCACCTTAACTACACCTTTAGACGCCAGAAGATGTGCCAGTTCTGTATCCATGCCTTGCATCGCGAGTAAATCCTCGGAAGACTCTCCAACCTTTTCTTCGCGGGCGATGGCTTCTGTCAGCAGCGCATTGCGAGCGCGGCTGCGCAGCTCATTGATCGTATCTTCATCAAGGGCTTCGATATCATGCATTTCGTTCAATGGCACGTAAGCGATTTCCTCAAGCGTGCTGAAGCCCTCCTGAATCAGTATATCGGCGACTTCCTCATCTACGTCCAGTCGATCCATAAACAGCTGTCGAGCTTTACCGTACTCTTCTTCGCCCTTCTGTTCGGCTTCTTCCTCCGTCATCAGGTTAAGCTCCCAACCTGTCAACTGAGATGCCAGCCTGACATTCTGTCCGCCGCGGCCTATTGCCAGTGCAAGCTGATCCTCCGCGACCACCACGTCCATGCTGTGCGCATCTTCATCAATGCTGATGCGTGTCACCTCTGCCGGGGCCATAGCGTTAATCACAAACTGGGCTGGATCCATTGACCATAGCACGATATCCACACGCTCTCCCGCCAGTTCAGCGGTTACAGCCTGCACCCGCGAACCGCGCATACCTACGCATGTTCCCACAGGGTCCAGCCGCTGATCGTTGGATTTCACTGCAATCTTGGCGCGCGAGCCGGGATCGCGTGCGGCTGCCTTAATCTCCAGCAATCCTTCTTCAATTTCCGGAACTTCAAGCTCGAACAGCTTGGCGATAAACTCCGGAGAAATTCGCGACAAAATCAGCTGTGGCCCTCGCACATTACGTTCTATCCGACTCAGATAGGCTCTCACCCTATCCCCGCTGCGCAGATTCTCTTTCGGAATCATTTGCTCTCGCGGCAATAAGGCTTCAATTCGGCCTACTTCGATAATCGCATTTCCCTTCTCCATGCGCTTGATGACACCGCTGACCAGATGTTCCGAGCGTGCCAGAAACTCGCTAAGTATCTGCTCCCGCTCAGCTTCGCGCACTTTCTGAAGAATGACCTGCTTGGCCGCCTGAGCGCCAATACGCCCGAAAGCGATCGATTCCAGAGGCTCTTCAATAGTGTCGCCTTCAATCAGGCCTTGTGCCCGTTCATCACCGAGTTTGATTTGCGCGGCAGGGTTCTCTAACGCCTCTTCGGAAACGACAGTCCAGCAGCGGAAAGACTGATAATCGCCGGTTGCACGGTCAATCTGAACGCGAATATCCGCATCGTCCTGATACCGCTTCTTGGTTGCAGAAGCTAACGCCAGTTCCAATGCCGTGAAAATCACATTTTCGCCCACATTTTTTTCATGGGCCAATGCATCCACCAACAACAAAATTTCGCGACTCATTACATTCTCCGCCTATAACTCCGGGTCCAGCCGCGCCTTCTCGACATTGGCCATGGCAAAACGCAACGTTGCTCCATCACGTTCGACCAAGATTTCACCATCGTCCAGCCCTTGCAGCACCCCTACAAAATTCTTTTTGCCATCCATTGGCACTCGCAACTTGATCTTTACGCGTGTGCCGACAAATCGCATGAAATCTGACGCCTTTTTCAAGACGCGATCCAGGCCGGGGGAAGAAACCTCCAGCCTGTCGTAGTCAACATCATGCTCCACCGCCAACAAGTGCGAAACATGATTGCTGACCAGAACGCAATCATCAATAGTAATACCCTGCGGTTTATCAATAAACAACCGCAGCATCTTGCCCCGATTGGACATCTCGAAGTCGACCAATTCGTAGCCCAGCTGGGTAATTACTCGCTCAAGCAGCGCCTGTATGTCCATAATTCCTTACAGAAACAAAAAATGGGCCCGAAGCCCATCTAATGTTTTTATTATAACATATTCAATACATTGGCACTCTAAACGATGTGCCATCTTGCTGCCTGCGCACCCGAGCGTTAAACGCTGTTCGTCGCCGCTGCGCCGGAAATGTAAAAGCCCGGACCCTTGCGAACGTCAAACTTCGCTTCTCCAAACACAAAAGCCCTCGCGAAGAGGGCTAAATGTGAGGAATAGAGCGTCTGGCGGTGACCTACTTTCGCAAGCGTAGTG
>NZ_DASXVH010000053.1:0-3473 GCF_036504375.1 Novimethylophilus sp. | reverse complement strand
GCAGGACCTGTTGTTTGCGATCGACATCGCCGAAGCGCTGCTCGCGCGCTTCGAAGATACCCAGTCCGGCGGATTTTTCTTTACCAGCCACGACCACGAGTCGCTTATTCAGCGCCCCAAGGCGCCGCACGACAATGCGATTCCCTCGGGCAACGGCATCGCGGCATTCGCATTGCAACGCCTGGGGCATCTGCTGGGCGCGGCGCGTTATCTGCAAGCGGCGGAGCGCACACTGCATGCCTTCAGCGGCGATATGACGGCCAATCCGGCGGCCTGCCCGAGCCTGCTTTGCGCATTGCAGGAATGGCTGGCCCCGCCTACGATCGTGATTCTGCGCGGAGAAAGCGCGCCTATGGCCGAATGGAAGCGATTGCTGGATTCCAGGCTGCTGCCATATTGCCTGATTATTGCAGTACCCGCAGGGGCTGGTTCCGGTTTTCCGATGCTGGATAAAATTTTTGAGGGGCCTGTCAACGCGTATGTTTGCCGTGGCGTTGAATGCTTACCGGCAATCAATAAATCGGATGAGTTGGTCTCGTTGATTTTGCGGTGAAACATGGTTATGATTGCCTGCTTTTATTTTTATGAAGCAACAGGTTTTTTTTGACATTTAAGGAGATCGCATGAAAGCGTTATTGATGATGGTTGCTGCCGGTTCTTTGCTGGTTGCGGCTCAAGCCGGTGCTGCCGACGGTGCTGAAGCCCTGGCCCAGAAGAGCGGCTGTCTGGCCTGCCACTCTGTGGACAAGAAGATCATTGGCCCGTCCTACAAGGATGTTGCCGCCAAGTACAAGGGCGACAAGACCGCTGAAGCCAAGCTGATCGAGAAGGTCAAGAAGGGTGGTTCCGGTGTTTGGGGTCCGATGCCGATGCCGGCCAACAGCCCGCAAGTCAAGGACGAAGATATCAAGACCCTGGTGCAATGGGTGCTGTCCCACTGATCCGGGTTTGATGTTCGATAAAAAGCCGGCTTGCGCCGGCTTTTTGTTGCCTGGAAACTATAGATGGGGGACGGGTTAAGGTGCTGCATCGGCCAGCTTGCTGTGATGCATGGAGTAGGCGAAGTAAACAATCAGTCCGATCACCAGCCAGATGATGAAGCGCAGCCATGTGATTCCGGGAAGAAATCCCATCAGGGCGCCGCAGGACAGCATGCCGAGGAGAGGGAACAGCGGGCTGAGCGGATTGCGGAAGGGGCGCTTCAAGCCCGGTTTGGTGATACGCAGGACAATCACCCCCAGGCACACCAGGACAAAGGCGGCCAGGGTTCCGATGTTCACCAGTTCCGCCAGCTCGCCGAGCGGGACCAGGCCGGCAATAGTTGCCATAATGACGCCGCACAGGACGATGACACGCACGGGTGTCTGCGTTTTCGCATTAACCTCGGCAAAGAACGGCGACAGCAGGCCGTCGCGCGACATCGCGAAAATGATGCGCGTGAGCGCATAGTAAAGCACCAGCATGACGGTAGTCAGGCCGGCGATGACCCCGGTGGAAACCAGCGCCGATGCCCAGTTGAACCCGATCAGTTGCAGCGCGTGCGCCACTGGCGAAGATACGTTGAGGTCGGTGTAGTGGGCCACGCCGGTGAGCAGCCCCGATACTACGATATAGATGACCGTGCAGATCGCCAGCGAGGATACCAGCCCGATCGGTACGTCGCGCTGGGGATTGGCTGCTTCTTCCGTCGCAGTCGATACCGCATCGAATCCTACATAAGCGAAAAACACCATGGACGCGCCAGCCAGGACGCCGGTGGTTTTACCGTCTGGCAGCGTCTGGAACCAGCCGTACGGCATGAACGGATGCCAGTTGGCCGGGTTGACATTGAATATCGCAATGCCAACGAAAATTGTGATCGTGATCAGTTTGACGAACACCATCGCATTGTTGGTGCGTGCGCTCTGCTTCACACCGATGATGAGCAGCCCCATCAGCAGCAGGATGATGACGCTTGCGGGCAGGTTGATGATGCCGCCCAGCGTTGGGGCCTTGGTGAGGGCTACCGGCAACGGGATGCCAATGGCGGTTAGCGCGTTGTTGAAGTAGCCGGACCAGCCATTCGCGACCGCCGCGACCGAAATACCGTATTCCAGCAACAAGTCCCAGCCGATGATCCACGCCAGCAGTTCGCCGAAGGCAGCATAGCTGTAACCGTAAGCGCTGCCGCAGCCGCCTACGGCCGAGGCCAGTTCCGCGTAGGCGAGAGCCGCGAAGGTACAGGCAAAGCCCGCGACGATAAAAGACAATACGACTGCCGGGCCTGATTGCGTGGCTGCGGCGATGCCGGTCAGCACGAAGATGCCGGTGCCGATGATCGCGCCGATACCGAGAAAAGTCAGATCCCACGCCGACAGGCAGCGTTTGAGCCCGCTGTGAATGAAGTCATCCGGCGTGATGTTCTTGGTGCGGAAAATTTGCATGGTCATGCTGGTCTCCTGAAGTTGCTACGAATTATGCATGAAGTCGCGCTATTGCGGGACAACCAGGAGCCCGCTGAGAGGCTCTAGGCCAGCCAGTCCCTGCCTGTCAGAAAATCGCTATAAAGCCTGGCCTCCGGCGAGCCTGCTTGCGGCCGCCAGTCATAGCGCCATTTGACGACGGGCGGCAGCGACATCAGGATGGATTCGGTGCGCCCCCCCGACTGCAGGCCAAACAATGTGCCGCGGTCGTAGACCAGGTTGAACTCCACGTAGCGCCCGCGCCGATAAGCCTGGAAGTCGCGTTCGCGCTCGGTGTAAGGCGTATGGATGCGGCGTTGCAGAATCGGCAGGTAGGCCTTGAGGAAATGGTCGCCCACGCTCTTGATCATCGCGAAGCTCTGCTCGAAGCCGGGTTCGTTGAAGTCGTCGAAGAAAATGCCGCCTACGCCGCGCGGCTCCTTGCGGTGCTTCAGGTAGAAGTATTCGTCGCACCAGGTTTTGAAGCGCGGGTGCAGCTCCGCGCCGAACGGCGCCAGCGCATCGCGGCAGGTGCGGTGGAAATGCTGCGCATCCTCTTCGAAGCCGTAATACGGCGTCAGGTCCATGCCGCCGCCGAACCACCACGTCGGCGCCTCGCCCACCTGGTGCGCCATGAAGCAGCGCAGGTTCATATGCACGGTGGGCGCATAAGGATTGCGCGGATGCAGTACCAGCGAAATTCCCGCCGCCTCGAAGCCGCGCCCGGCAAGTTCCGCGCGGTTGGCCGAAGCCGAGGGTGGCAGCCGGTCTCCGGTCACATGCGAAAAATTCACCCCGCCGCGCTCCAGCACGTTGCCTTCTTCCATCACGCAGCTGACGCCGCCACCACCTTCGGGGCGCTGCCAGGAGTCGTGCAGAAAGTTCCTGCTGTCCACGTGTTGCAGGCCGTCGACGATGCGTTCCTGCAGGTTGAGGAGGTATTCCTTGACGCTGTTGAAATCCATGCTTGCTCCGATCGGCTGTATCCAAATTTTAGCGCAGGCGGCCTCGCCTGCATTTCCGATTGCAGGC
>NZ_DASXVH010000052.1:0-41565 GCF_036504375.1 Novimethylophilus sp. | reverse complement strand
CAGCTTCATTGCAGATTATTTCCCGGCGCGGTTTCGGAGCCGGGCGCCTGCTCCCTGGGCGGCGACTTGATCGCCATGCTCGCGCCGGGCTTGAGGTAAGGGTTGCTCTTGGCATAACCTGCCAGATCCAGCTCCCTGTTCCAGCGGCCTTCCTCGAAGCCGGCGATGGGGGCGGTGTTGCCGAACACAATCACCGGCGCTTCCAGTTTACCGGTGAGCTTCTTCATTTCAGCCTTGTCCGCATTGCTGCTCTTGACGGTATATGGCACGCCGCGCTTGTCGAGAAACGCCTCCGCCTGCTTGCAAGGATCGCCGCAATCGTCGAAGGAGTAGAGCGTGATCGGATGTTTCATGGCCGCTGTGCGCGACTCGTCAGGCAGCGCCGCCGCCGGCTTTTCGGCCATCAGCGCATTGACCGTGCTTTTGAGCTTCTGCACGTTTTTCGCGCCGGGAGGCGGCATCTGGTCGCTGTAGCGGGTGATGCCGTTCTCGGCCTGCCATTTGTACAGGTCGCCGGCCCAGGCCGGAACGGCTGCCAGCAGAACCCATACCCAGGCGAATCTCATGCCGCCGTTTCCACCATGCCGTTGTGGCGCAGCAAAGCGTCCAGCGTCGGCTCCCTGCCCCTGAATGCGACGAAGGATTCCAGTGCCGGGCGCGAGCCGCCCTGGGCCAGGATTTCGCTCCAGAAGCGCCGGCCGGTTTCCTCGCTCAGCACGCCATTTTCCTCGAACAGGCTGTAGGCGTCCGCCGACAGCACTTCTGCCCACTTGTAGCTGTAGTAGCCCGCTGCGTAACCGCCGGCGAAAATGTGCGTGAAGTTGTTGGGGAAGCGGTTGTAGACCGGCGGGAACACCACCGCGACTTCCTTGCGCACCTCGAGCAACAAATCCAGCGCGGTCTTGCTGCCCTGCGGGTCGAATTCGCCATGCAATCTCATATCGAACAGCGCGAACTCGATCTGGCGCAGGGTTTGCAGGCCAGCCTGGAAGTTCTTCGCGGCGACCATCTTGTCGTACAGCGGCTTAGGCAGCGGCTCGCCACTATCGACATGCGCCGTCATATGCCGCAGCACGTCCCATTCCCAGCAGAAATTTTCCATGAACTGGCTGGGCAGTTCGACCGCGTCCCACTCCACGCCCTTGATGCCGGAAACGCCGTATTCCTCGACCTTGGTCAGCAGATGGTGCAGGCCGTGGCCGAATTCGTGGAACAGCGTGATCACTTCGTCGTGCGTGAACAGCGCCGGTTTGTTGCCGACCGGCGCGGAGAAATTGCAGGTGAGGAAGGCCACCGGCGTCTCGATGCCGTGCACCTTTCTGCGCCTGGTAATGGCCTCGTCCATCCAGGCGCCGCCGCGCTTCTTGTCGCGGGCGTAGAGGTCGAGATAGAACTGGCCGACCAACTGGCCGTCGCGGTCGACGATCTCAAAGAAGCCGACGTCGGCGTGCCACACCGGCGCATCGGCCTTGCGCACCTGCACGCCGTACAGCGAGCTGATCACGCGGAACAACCCTTGCAGCACCTGCGGCTCGGGGAAATACTGCTTCACTTCCTGATCGGAAAAGGCGTAGCGCTCTTCGCGCAGTTTTTCCGAAACATAGGCCACATCCCAGGCTTCCAGCTCGTCCAGGCCCAGCTTTGCGGCAAACTCGCGCAACTCGTCCATGTCGCGCTCGGCGAACGGCCGCGCGCGGCTTCCCAGGCTGCGCAGGAAATCCATCACCTGCGCCGGCGTCTGCGCCATCTTGGTGGCAAGCGAAACCTGTGCGTAATCGTCGTAGCCCAGCAGCCGCGCGGCTTCGCGCCGCAACTTGAGAATCTGCGCAATGAGCCCGGTGTTGTCCAGTTCCGGCTTACCAAATTCCGAGGCGCGCGTGGCATAGGCAAAATATAGCTGTTCGCGCAGCTTGCGGTCGTCCGCGTATTGCAGCACCGGCATGTAGGAAGGGAAATGCAGCGTGAACTTCCAGCCCGGCTTTTTATTGTCTTTACCTTGGCCATCCTTCTCCGCCGCTTCGCGCGCGGCTTGCAGCGCATCGGCGGGGATACCGGCCAAGCGGCTTTCGTCCTCGATGAACAGCGCGTAAGCATCGGTCGCGTCCATCACGTTTTCCTCAAACTTGGCCGACAGCGCGGACAGTTCTTCCTGAATCGCCTTGAACCGCGCCTTCTTGTCCTGCGGCAGCTCGGCGCCGCCCAGGCGGAAATCGCGCAACTCGTTTTCTATAATCTTGCGCTGCGCCGCGCTCAAGCGCTCGAAATCGGCACCGGCGCGCAGCTGCTTGTACTTGGCGTACAGCGCCTCATTCTGCGACAAGTCGGCGTAGAATGCGGTGAGCTTGGACAAATTGGCGTTGTAGGCCTCGCGCAGCTCGGGCGTATTGACCACCGAGTTGGTATGCGACACCTGCGCCCAGGCGCGGCCCAGGCGTTCCTCGGCGTCTTCCAGCGGGCGCACGAAATTATCCCAGCGGGGTGCGGCGGCATCGGCTTCGAGCTGCGCCAGCAAGGTACGACTCTCTTCCAGCAACTGCTCGACCGCAGGCGTGACGTGTTCCGGCCGGATGCGGTCGAATTGCGGCAAACCGCCGAAATGAAGCAAGGGATTGTTCATGCAGTAAAAATTCCTAATTGATTAAACGCAACGCCAACGGATAACGGTAGTCTTCGCCTTTGCTGACGGCGACTGCCGCCAGTATGCATAAGACCAGATTGGCGACATAAATTGCCGGCAGCAGCAAAAATCCGATCAGTACCCAGGCCAATACCCAGGCGACGACATAACCGATCAGCACCGTGACCTGGAAGTTCAGCGCCTCGCGCGCCTGCCCGCCGATAAAAGGGCTGTCGTCCTTCTTCAGCAGCCAGACCACCAGCGCCGGGATGAAGCCGAAAAAGATGCCGCCAAGATGGGTCAGCACAGCAATATTCTTGTCATTGGGGGTGATGCCGTCGGTCATTTCCATTCTCCTTGGGGTCGCGGTGAAGGATTGCGGGCTGATGCAAACATCGCATCCGCAAGATTAACCACAACCCCCGCCGAGCGCAACGCCCGCCCCCACAATACAGGTAATATTGCGCCATCGACTCCATCCCAGCCAACATGCTTGCCCCATCCACCATCGCCCAGCTTTTGCAAAACGCCCGCCGCCAGATCGCCCAGGCACTCCAGCTGCCCGACGCCGAAGCCCGCATCGAAGCCCAGGCCCTGCTGCGCCAAGCCGTCGGCGCCGTCAGCCGCGCCTGGCTGATCGCCCACGAACACGACATCCCCTCCCCGGCGCAGGCCGCCGTTTTCCAGCAATTGCTGCAGCGGCGGCTGGCCGGCGAACCGGTGGCCTACCTGCTGGGCGAACGCGAGTTCTACGGCCTCGATTTCAGCGTCACGCCCGCGGTACTGATCCCGCGCCCGGACACCGAAACCCTGGTCGACGCCGCGCTGACGCGCATTCCACCCACTACGCCCTGCCGCGTGCTGGACATGGGCGCAGGCAGCGGCGCGATCGCCATTGCCATTGCCAGGCACCGGCCGCAAGCCCGCGTGACCGGCATCGACAGCTCGCCCACCGCGCTGGAAGTCGCACGCGACAATGCGCGCAAGCTCGGCGCGGGCAATGCCGAATTCCACTTGAGCCACTGGTTTGCGGCACTGGCCGGCGAGCAGTTCGACGTCATCGTCAGCAATCCGCCCTATATCGCCGCGGACGACCCGCATCTGGCGCAGGGCGACCTGCGCTTCGAGCCGGCTGCGGCGTTGGCTTCAGGCGCGGATGGGCTGGACGATATTCGGTTGATCGTGCGCGCGGCGCCGGCACATCTGGTTGGCGGCGGGTGGCTATTGCTGGAGCATGGGTACGATCAGGCAGAGGCGGTGGCCAAATTGCTGCGGAAGGCAGGGTTTGGGGAGGTGGGATCGGGAGCGGATTTGGCGGGAGTGATGCGGGTGACGCAGGGGAGGTTGCCGTAGCCTGCCACTCCCTCTCCCCTTGCGGGAGAGGGCAGGGGTGAGGGGCAGTTTTGTCTTGGGATTAAAACCTTAAAACCGTCGGTCTCGGCCGACAACCGAACCGATTTCTTTTGCTTGTCCAAAAGAAATCGGTGCAAGAAAAAGACACCCCGCGCCACGGCCCCTACGGGCTCCCCTGTGCTGCTCGCCAAGCCGGGCGGCTGCGGAACTCGCTGCAGACAGTCCTCGCCGAATTCCCCGGCCCGGCTGTGCTGCTCGGCGTGGCACAGGGGAACGGAGCGGTAGGTCGCCGTTAAGAACAATTGGGAGTGTGTTTATTCAAGATTTGACTCAGTTCAAGCTCAGATATCCAACCTTGAGTTTACCTAGAGGCCTTTTTAGGAGATGCTTTTTTAGGGCCGTCGAGCTTCTTCATTTCCTTGGCAGCAGATTTAAGCTGCCCCTTTACTTTCGTAATATCTTCATCAAGCGGTAGGTGCTCTGGTGCAATACCGCTCGATTTAAGCATGATATTTCGCACTTCTTTACCAACTTCTTGGGCGGTGCTACTTAACTGACGTACCCCCGAGGCCCCTACGTTCTTTATGCGCTCAGCAGTTTGCGTCACACGGAATAGATTGGCAGCCAGTTCTGTCTTACCCATGAAATCATAAAGGGTGCGGCCCTTCTCTATGGTTGCTCCCTTATGCTTAATGAGTTGTTGCAAAGACAGGTTGTACATTCCGCGAAAACCAGCGTCTTTGAAAATGCCAAATTCTGTTGTTTGTAAACCAGCTTGGTAAGCGATGCCGCTCATTATGGATTCTCCACCCTTGAGTTCATCACGAACCTCAATCCGTTCCAATGCATCCTTCTGGATTTGCTGCTCTACTAGCGCATCAGCAATGGCGGCAAGAACGGTTTTAGCTTGGGCAACTTGTGGCTTCTTTGAATCCGCATGCATGGTAACCAGAAAGCAACCAAAACGTGTCAGGCGAAAGGTGCTGACCTCTTTCCCTCCTTCGACGAATACATCGGGAATAAAAACTTCTTGTATTTGCACATTTAGCGAAGCACAAGAAGCCATAGCCTTATTAATTACGTTTTGAAAAGAGGCCCACGTCTCATACCCAAGGGTAACCATAAATTCGTGTGCAATCCAATAACGGATTCCGTTCTGGTGAGCCGAATTTTCAAATCGCTCTAGGTTGAATTCCAATTGCATAACGGCACCCCTCTGGTTGTTAGCCGAATTATATATAAATCAATTACTGTTGTAGCTTCAATTACTTCAACAGATGACTTCCCACCCCATTCCCCTGTGCCACGCCGAGCAGCATAGCCGAGACGGGGAATTCGGCGAGGACTGTTTGAGCGCAGCGAGTTCCGCAGCCGCCCGGCTTGGCGAAGCAGCGCAGGGAACCCCCGTAGGGGGCGTGGCACCGGGGTGCCCTTTGCTTTGGTTACTTTCCTTTGGGCAAGCAAAGGAAAGTATCTCGGCTGTCGGCCGAGACCGACGGTTTTGATTTTGACCCAATCAAAAATAAAAAGCCGAGTTGCCTCGGCTTTTTCAACTCCCTGGATTCCGGGTTCCGTCTGCGACGGCCCCGGAATGACGACATCAGCGCTCAGTGCAACCTTCTCCGCCCTATGCTCCCCGGCATCTGCGAAGTCGGAAAATCGTCGGGTTCTTCGGTCGCTGCTGCAGCAGCGGCCGCCTGCCCGCGCTCGCGGCGGAACAGGTCGTTGATCAGCTTCACCACCTCGTCGGTGCCGGCTTCGCTGAACTGGCGGCGCAGCAGGCCGGTGACATCCTCCACCATGCGCCGGCGCTGGGCGTCGTAGATGGCTTCTGAGGAGGGGCCGATGAAAATCAGCTGGGTTTCGTCGCGGCCGTCGTCGTGGTACAGGATCACTTCCATCGCGGTGCCCTGCTCGGCCAGATGGCCGATGCCGCTCATCGCGCCTTCCAGCGCGGCGAAGAAGCTGCCGCCGACATCCAGCGTGCAGCAGATTTCCAGGCCGAAGTCGCGCTGGTGGTAGACGATGCCGGGCTGGTTGTCTTCCAGGCTTTGCACTTCTCCCATGTTCTCGACATCCAGGTAATCGAACAGCGGGCGCATCGCGGTTTCGACCTGGCGCCGCGTCACGCCCTCACACAGGTAGATGTAGCCGTGCAGGTGAACTTCGAGACGCATGAGGATTCCTTGGGTATTGCTGAGTCGGGTGTCGGATTATAGCAGACTCAGCCGCCGGCCGCATCCAAGTAACTGTTTTTGAGACGGATGTAATGCTTTGCCGAATACAGGAAACGCCCTCGCTCCTGCTCCGTCAGCGGCCGGATCTTGCGCGCCGGGCTGCCCAGGTAGAGGTGGCCGGATTCCAGCACGCGGCCTTCCGGCACCAGCGTGCCGGCGCCGATCAGCACTTGCGGCTGGACCACGACCTTGTCCATGACGATGGCGCCCATGCCGATCAGGCATTCGTCGCCGATGGTGCAGCCGTGCAAAATGACTTTGTGACCGATGGTAACGTTGCTGCCGATGACGAGCGGCGAGCCGCCGGGGTCCCACTCGGACTTGTGGCTGACGTGCAGCACCGACAGATCCTGCACGTTGGTGCCGGCGCCGATGCGGATGGCATTGACGTCGCCGCGGATTACCGTGCCCGGCCACACCGAAGCATCGTCGCCCAGCACGACGTCGCCGATGACGCCGGCGGAAGCGTGGATGTAAACGCCGGAGCCGATCTGCGGCAAAATGCCTTGATAAGGAATGATATTAAGCGGATAAGCAGGTGCCATAAGGCATAGTATAATCCGCGCATGTCCGATTTATCCTCTGTTGGCATCGTCGCCCCGCAAACCGCGCATTTCAGCAAGCCGCTCGCATTGCAATGCGGCGCGACGCTGGCACAATACGACCTGGTGTATGAAACCTACGGCACGCTCAACGCCGACAGATCCAACGCAGTGCTGATCTGCCACGCGCTGTCGGGCACGCACCATGTCGCCGGAAAATACCGCGAAGACGACAAATACCCCGGCTGGTGGGACAACATGATAGGGCCCGGCAAACCGCTGGATACCGACAAGTTTTTCGTCATCGGCGTCAACAACCTGGGCGGTTGCCACGGCTCCACCGGGCCCGCCACGATCAACCCGGCGACAGGCAAGCCCTGGGGATCGCGCTTCCCCGTGGTCACGGTGGAAGACTGGGTGGCATCGCAGGCGCAGCTGGCCGATCACCTCGGCATCCGCCGCTTCGCCGCGGTGGTGGGCGGCAGCCTGGGCGGCATGCAGGCGCTGCAGTGGACGCTCACCTTCCCGGATCGCGTGAAAAATGCTTTGGTCATCGCCGCCGCACCCAATCTCACCGCGCAGAACATGGCGTTCAACGAGGTCGCACGCCAGGCCATCATCACCGACCCGGAATTCTACGACGGCGATTTCTACGGGCACGGCGTGGTGCCGCGCCGCGGCTTGCGCATCGCGCGCATGCTGGGCCACATCACTTATCTTTCCGACGATGCCATGGGTGCGAAATTCGGCCGCAAGCTGAAACATGGCGAAATCCGGTACGGCTTCGACGTCGAGTTCGAGATGGAGTCCTACCTTCGATATCAGGGCGACAAGTTCGCCGGCGAATTCGACGCCAATACTTATCTGCGCATGACGCGGGCGCTGGACTACTTCGATCCGGCGGCGGCCTTCGGCGGCGACCTGAGTGCCGCGCTCAAGCGCGCCAAAGCCGATTTCCTCGTGGTTTCGTTCACCAGCGACTGGCGCTTCTCGACGGCCCGTTCGCGCGAAATCGTCAAGGCGCTGCTGGACAACGAACTGGCGGTCACTTACGCCGAGCTCACCGCGGCGCACGGCCACGACGCCTTCCTGATGCCCGACCCGCATTACCATGCGGTGGTGCGCGCCTACCTGGAGAACATGGAATGATCCACGTACCCGCACAGGCTCACCGGCATTTCGCCGAAGCCGCCACCGAACGCCGCGACTTCGCCGCCATTGCCCGCTGGATCGCGCCGGGCGCCAAGGTATTGGACTTGGGATGCGGCGACGGCTCGCTGCTGGGCTATCTGCGGGATACGCTCAACGTGCACGGCTACGGCGTGGAAAAAGACGATGCCAACGTGCTGGCCTGCGTCCAAAACGGCATCAACGTCATCCAGATGAACCTGGAAGAAGGATTGTCCGGCTTCGAAGCCGATTCGTTCGACGTGGTGATCCTGTCGCAGACCTTGCAGGCGGTCTACCAGACCGAAGGCATCGTGCTGGAAATGCTGCGCGTGGGCAAGGAAGTGATCGTCACCTTTCCCAATTTCGGCTACTGGAAACACCGCCTGCAACTCATGGTCGGGCGCATGCCGGTGTCGAAGAGCCTGCCCTACCAGTGGTATGACACGCCCAACGTGCACATGTGCACGATCCACGACTTCGACGCTTTCTGCGCGGAACACAGCATTCGCGTCAGCGAACGGCTGGTGATGACGGACGGCAAGGCCGTAGGCGTGCTGCCCAACCTACTGGGCAACCTGGCGATGTACCGTTTTCAGACCGCCTGAGCCAGCCTCAGCAAACCGAGCACCCCGAACCCCAGCACCAGCACGCCGCTTGCACGCCGCACCCAGATATTCTGCAGCCATGCCTTGAGCCGGACGGCTGCCAGCCCCATCGCCAGCAAGGCAGGCAAGGTGCCGAGCCCGAACGCCAGCATCAGCAAGCCGCCCTGCGCCGCGCTGCCGGTTGCCAATGCCGCCACCAGCACGCTGTACACTAGCCCGCACGGCAGCCAGCCCCACACCACCCCCAGCGCGAAGGCTTGGCGATGGGTTTTGACAGGCAGGAAATTGTTGGACAGCGGCTGCAACTGCTTCCATAGCACGCCGCCGGCACGCTCCAGCACCAGCACGCCGTGCCAGATGCCGGCAAGGTAGAGTCCGAGCACCACCAGCATCAGACTGGCCAGCAGGTACAGCAGCTTCTCCACCGGCAACACATGGTCGAGAAAAAAACTCGAAGCGCCGATCAGCCCGGCCAGCACTCCGGCCAAGGTATAACTGGCGATGCGGCCGAAGTTGTAGGTCAGCAGGAACGGCATTCTGGGCCGCTGCCCAGGCAGCGAAAGCGTTACCGCGCCGACGATGCCGCCGCACATGCCGACGCAGTGGCCGCCGCCCAAGAGGCCGACGAGAAAGGCTGAGAAATAGCTGAGTTCGAGCATACCCTGTAGCGCAGGCGGCCCGCCTGCAGTAAGCGTTTCAATAATGCAGGCGGGGCCGCCTGCGCTACGGCATTGTGGCACAGCGTCCGCGATTCCGGTAAGGTGTCGGCCATGACCAAAACCGCATGGAAAACCGCGCTGCTTAACCGGCGCATGCTGATCTGCATCTTTACCGGCTTCACCTCCGGCCTTCCGCTCTACATCCTCATCAGCCTGTTGCCGGCCTGGCTGCGCTCGGAACATGTGGATCTCAAATCCATTGGCCTGTTTGCGCTGATCCAGCTGCCGTTCACCTGGAAATTCATCTGGGCGCCGCTGTTCGATCGCTACGCCTTGCCGATGGGGCGCCGCCGCGGCTGGCTACTGGTGACCCAGGCCGCGCTGCTACTGTCGATTCCGCTGTTCGGCGGGTTGCATCCGACGCCGGACCTGTGGGCCATCGCCTATCTCGCCGGCGTGGTGGCGTTTTTCTCGGCCTCGCAAGACATCGTCATCGACGCCTACCGGCGCGAACTGCTGCCGGATATCGAACTGGGCCTGGGCAATGCGATCCACGTCAACGCCTACAAGATTGCCGGCCTCGTTCCCGGCGCGTTGTCGCTGGTGCTGGCAGACCGCTTGCCGTGGGATGCGGTGTTCCTGATTACCGCATTGTTTATGCTGCCGGGGCTGGCGATGACGCTGCTGGTGAACGAACCCGACATCAAGCCTGGCGCGCCGAAAACGCTGCGCCAGGCGGTGATAGAACCATTTCACGAATTCGTTGGTCGTAACGGCTGGGATTCTGCCTTATTGGTGCTGGCCTTCATTTTTTTCTACAAGCTGGGCGATAGCATGGCCACTGCGCTGGCGACGCCGTTCTATCTCGACATGGGATTTTCCAAGACCGAAATCGGCCTGATCGCCAAGAACGCCGGGCTGTGGCCCAGCGTGGTCGGCGGCTTGCTGGGCGGCGCATGGATGATCAAGCTGGGCATCAACCGCGCGCTGTGGCTGTTCGGTGCGATACAAATGGCTGCGATCCTTGGCTTCGCCTGGCTGGCGACGGTGGGCCACAGCTTGTTCTGGCTGGCGGCCGTGATCGGCATCGAGGCCTTTGGCGTGGGCCTGGGCACGGCGGCCTTCGTCGCGTTTATCGCCCATACCACCAACCCGCTCTACACCGCGACCCAGTTCGCGCTGTTCACCAGTCTGGCCGCGGTTCCGCGCACCCTGGCCAATGCCACGACCGGCTATCTGGTGGAATGGATGGGCTGGACCAGTTTCTTCCTGCTGTGTTTCGCCGCGGCGCTGCCGGGCATGCTGCTGCTGATCAAAGTGGCACCGTGGAAGGCCAGAACAGCCTGAATAACGGAGCCCGACCTCCTGAACCCGGCCCCGCATCACGTATACTGCGGGCTCACTTCACCGGACAATATTATGGATTTGCTTCTGCTGCTTAAAGCCATCATCCTCGGCCTCGTCGAAGGCGCGACCGAATTCCTCCCCGTTTCCAGCACCGGCCATCTGATCATCGTCGGCGATCTGTTGCAGTTCAACGACGAGCGCGGCAAGGTGTTCGAGATCGTCATCCAACTGGGCGCTATTCTGGCGGTGTGCTGGGAGTACCGCGCCAGGATCGGCCATGTGCTGGCGAGCATGGCAACGGAAACGGCGTCGCGGCGCTTTGCCGTCAACCTGTTCATCGCCTTCCTGCCGGCGGCGGTGCTGGGGCTGGCGTTTCACCACGCGATCAAGCAATACCTGTTCTCGCCCGTCACCGTTGCGCTGGCGCTGATCGTCGGCGGCTTGGCGATTCTCGTCATCGAAAAATACGCGCCGCAGCCGGATACGCATGCGGTGGACGAGATGGACTGGCAGCATGCGCTCAAGGTGGGCTTTGCGCAGGCGCTGGCGCTGTTTCCGGGGGTATCGCGCGCCGGGGCGACGATATTGGGTGGCGTGGTGTTCGGGCTGTCGCGCAAGACGGCGACCGAGTTTTCGTTCTTCCTGGCGATTCCGGTGATGTTCGCCGCGACGTTTTTTGACGTCTACAAGGGGCGCGAGATGCTGCATGCGGCAGACCTCGACGTGTTTCTGGTCGGCTTCGTCACCGCGTTTTTCAGCGCGCTGCTGGTGGTGAAAGCCCTGCTGCGCTTCGTCGCGCATCATGATTTCCGCGCCTTCGCCTGGTACCGCATCGGCTTCGGCGCACTGGTGCTGGCCTATTTCTGGCATTAGGCTGCCGACCCACCCATGTGCGATTACAAAACCCTGGTCGCCACGCTGAACGGCTTTGCCGAGCAGGCGAAATTGCGGCCGCTGACGCTGGGCGAAGCCATCAATACGCTGGACGAGGCGGCTTATTCCTTCATCGCGATCATCCTGGTGCTGCCTTTCATGCAGCCTATCCCGCTGGGGCCGCTGACCGTCATCGGCGGGCTGACGTTCGCGGTGCTGGGCTGGCAGATGCTGCGCGGCCACGAATCGCCGGTGCTGCCGCAGCGCATCCGCGCGGTGGAGATGAACGAACACAGCTGGCGCCTGCTGGTAAAAGTCTGCCTCAAGCTGCTCGGTTTCTGCCGCAGGTTCACCAAGCCACGCCATGTCTGGCTGTTCGAAGGGCGCAAGGGCCGGCAGATCGGCGGCTTCGTGCTGATGGCAAGCGGGCTCTTAATGGCTATTCCTTTCGGCGTGCTGCCGCTGAATAACGTGCTTCCGGGTCTGGCGATCCTGTTTTATGGCGTCGGCGAGCTGGAACAGGACGGAGTCATGGTGTATGTCGCCTTCTTCTGGCTGGCGGTAACGGTCGTTTATTTCACCGCGTTCTTTCTGGCGTTGTGGTTCTTCGGCAACGAGGCGATTGCCTTCTTCCAGTAACCGACTGGTGCTAAACTTTCCGCAGTCATCACGCGGGTAAAAATTCATGAACAAGCTTCTAAAATATTCTCTGCTCGGGGTCGGCGGTTTCATCGGCCTGCTGGCCGTCGCCGTCGCCGTTCTCGCACTCACGTTCAATCCCAACGACTACAAGCCGTTGATCGTCAAAATGGTAAAAGACAAGAAGCAGCGCACGCTGAATATCGAGGGCGATATCAAGCTGGCGTTTTGGCCCAAGCTGGGCGCGGATCTGGGCAAAATATCCATTTCCGAGCACAATGGTGACAAGGAGTTTGCCAGGATGCAAAACGCCAAGGTGTTCGTCGCGGTAATGCCGTTGTTGAACAAGCAACTGGTAGTGGATACCGTGAAGATCGACGGCGTGCACGCCAATATTGTGCGCTTCAAGGATGGCACCACCAATTTCGACGATTTGCTGAGTAAGGAAGAATCCGAGGAAATCAAGTTCGATATCGACGGCGTGCGGGTGACCAATGCCGGCGTTGCGCTCGACGATCAACAAGGCAACCGCCACTTCTCGATAGACCAGATGGACCTGACCACCGGCCATGTCGCAAAGAATCAGCCCATCGACCTGCAAACCAGCTTCGTTGTCAAAGGCGACAACCCCAGAATCGACGCCAAGATGCAGTTCAAGGGCGAGCTGCTGGCCGATACCGAGCACAAGCATTATGTCGCCAAGGGCATGGACCTCGCACTGCAGGGCGACGTGGCCTCCGCCAAGGGGCTGGACCTCAAGCTTTCCGGCGACCTCGACGCCAGGCCCGAGACCATGGAATTCCTTATCGACGGCCTGAAACTGGCGGCCAGAGCCAGGCTCGAGAACAAGGCCATCGAACTGGAGCTGGACGCGCCCAGCCTCACCGCGCAGAAAGACGAAGTCAGTGGCAAGGAAGCGCATGTCAGCCTGACCCAGACCCAGACCCAGGGCGACGACAAGGTGACTGCGAAGCTGGTAATCGCCGACCTCAAAGGTTCGCCCCGTGCTTTCCAGAGCTCCAGCATCAGCGGGGAGATTTCCGGCTCGCAGGGCAAGCGCACGCTTTCGGGCAAGTTTTCCTCGCCCTTTTCCGGCGACCTGGAAAACCGCGTCTTCGACCTGCCCAAGCTGGCCGGCGATGTGGACGTGAAAGACCCGGCACTGCCCGGGGGCGGCATGCAGGCCAGCTTCAGCATCGACGCACATACCAATCTCAAGCGGGAACAGGCCAAGGTAGCACTCCATGCCAATATCGATGGCAGCAAATTGAACGGCAACATCGCGGTAGCCGGCTTTAGCAAACCCAGCGTCAAATTCGACCTCACCGCAGATCAGCTGGATCTCAACAAGCTGCTTGGCAAACAAGAGAAAACCAACCCGGAAGCGGCTGCCAAGCCGGCCGACCTTTCCGCGCTGAAGAACGTGCTGGCGCAGGGCACGCTCAACATCGGCGCGATCAGTTACGACAAGTACCGCATCGCCAACCTCGCGGCCACGGTCAAGGCCGATGGCCAGACGCTCGCCGTCAATCCGCTGTCCGTGAAGTTCGACGACAGCCAGATCAAGGGCAGCATCGGCATCAGCCATTTCGAGCGCGCGCTGTACACCTTCGACCTCGATATCGACCGCATCGACGCCGACCGCTACCTGCCGCCCGCAACCACGAAAACCGCCGACAGCGGCCCGGCCAAGCCGCTCGACCTGTCGGCGCTGAAAGCGTTGAATGCCAACGGCAGCCTGCGCGTGGGCAGCCTTAAATACGGCAAGACCCAGGCATCCAGCGTCCGCATCGACCTCAAGGCCGACGGTGAGAAACTCAATATCAACCCGCTCTCAGCCAGGATCGACGATAGCCAGGTCAAGGCGGTCCTCGGTATCACCAGGTTTCACGACCCGCAATTCAGCTTCAACGTCGACATCGACAAGCTGGACGCCGATCGCTATCTGACCAAGAAAGAGCCCGCCGCCAAAGCGCAAGCGGATACACCGCTCGATCTTTCCGCGCTGAAAACACTGAATGCCAGCGGCGAGGCGCGCGTGGGCTGGCTCAAGATCGCCAACGTCAAAACCGCCAACGTGCATCTCGGCGTCAAGGCCGAAGACGGGCAGGCAACGCTGGCGCCGTTCTCGGCCGACCTCTACCAGGGCAGCATGAACGGTACCCTCAGTGTCGACGCCCGCGCCACGCCGGCGGTCGCTTTCAAACAGGAAATGAAGAACGTGGCGGTAGGCCCGCTGCTGGTGGATGCGATCAACAACGACATGCTGGAAGGCAAGGGCACGGTAGTCGCCGACCTCAAGACCCAGGGTGCCACCGTAGGCGCGCTGAAAAAGGCGCTGAACGGCACTGCGGCGGTGAACCTGGCCGACGGCGCGGTAAAAGGCATCGACATCGCCGGCACCCTCCGCGACATCAAAGGCAAATTCAATTTCAAGGGCAATACGCTGGGAGCGGACCAGAAGAAAAAAACCGATTTCAGCGAAATGAAGGCCAGCTTCAAGATCGTGGGCGGCGTCGCGCATAACGACGACCTCGACATCAAGTCGCCCCTGCTGCGTATCGCCGGCAGCGGCGACATCGACATCGGCAGCGAAAAGCTCGACTACGTCGCCAAGCCCACCGTGGTGGCTTCGCTCAAGGGCCAGGGCGGCGCCGATATCGGCGCGCTCAACGGGCTGACGTTTCCGGTGAAAGTCACCGGCACCTTCTCCAGCCCGAAATACGGCCTGGATTTCGCCGCGCTCGGCGCGGCCGTCGCGCAGAAAAACCTGCTGGGCAAGGTCGGGGGCGAAAAGGGCGAAGCGGTGCAGAAACTGCTCGGTGGCGACAAGGCGGGTGCGCTGGAAGGCCTGCTGGGCGGCAAGAAGAAAGCGGAGGCGCCGGCACCGCCCGCTGCTCCAGCGACGCCCGATTCAACCCAACCGCAAGCCGCACCGCAACCGGCGCCACAGGAAAAACCCAAGCTGACACCGGAAGAAAAAGCCAAGAAAAAGCTCAACAAGCTGCTGGGCTTATAAATCCGGGTATCCGTAATCCGCGGTTGATTTCGGTCAAGAACCGGTGGCACGGAGATTTTCATTCGTGTTGATTCGTTATGCCAGGAATGCCTCATATCGGCCACGAGCAGCCGGTCGAGGTTGCCTTCCAATTTGACTTGCGGCACGATTCGCAAATGAAAATACTTTTTCTACAGCTTCGTTAGGGGTCGCAGTAAATATGGCCTTCGAAGAAATCCTCACCACGTCAGCCGTGTCCGTCGGACTTTTTGCCGCCGCCATTTGGCTTGGGCGAACATGGATTGTGGCCCGCCTTACAGCAGATATACGGCTGGATAATGACTCAAAGCTTGAGGAGCTGAGGTCACAGTTACAAAGAGCGAACTCCACGCTAAGCGATATAACTTCAGCCGGCCATATCGCCTATTCGCAATCTCAAATTACCATCTTGCCTCGCAAAATTAAGGCTATTGAGACTGTTTGGAATTCAGTTTTAGCGTGGAATGAAATGTCCGCCGCCTCCATGTTCGTGGCAGTACTTCCAATAGATTGGGTACAAAAGTACGGATCAAACCCTTCAACAAAATCGAATTTCGAGATTTTGTTGAAGAACCCCGAGCATCTAGCGTTCCTGAAAAAGCAAAATGACACAGAATTGGATCGCCCCTTTATTTCTGAGCGAGGCTGGGCTCTATATGCCGCGTATAGCGGTTTCTATATGTCGCGCATCACCAAGGCATCAATGTTTCTTTTTCCATCTATGAATCACGCCGAAATCTGGAAACATGTAAACGAACGGCAATTGATTGAAGCATCAGCGCCCGCGGACATCCTTAACTTGTACGATGCGAACGTACTCGAAGGAACAAACGCTTTTCTCAAGTACCTCAAAGATGAAATGATTGATGAGTTTAGAGCCGAGATATCAGGAACTCGGGATAGTAAGAGCGCGGTATCTAACGCCGCCGTGATATTGGATGCAGCAGAAAGACTCGTTAAGAGTTCCACGGAAAAGCCAGAGAATCCATTGGACAAACCATTGGTACAACCCAATTGACACCTAACATCCGGCTTACGCCCGCCCGTTGAACTTCCGCTATGTAGAATTTGGATCGTCCGCAATGGGTCGTTTTGCAACATCCGCCACAAAGCTAAAACAACTGCTGAATGCAATTTGGCTATCGAGTAAATTTTCAGCCACAAATCCAAGGCAGGAAAGCTTAATTATCCTCACCCAGCGCCGCCAGCTGCTCGGCCTGATGCTCGCTGGCCAGCGCGTTCACCAGTTCGTCGAGATCGCCTTCGGTGATGGCGTCGATCTTGTACAGCGTCAGGTTGATGCGGTGGTCGGTGATGCGGCCCTGCGGGAAATTGTAGGTGCGGATGCGCTCCGAGCGGTCGCCGCTGCCGACCAGGCTTTTGCGCGTGGCGGCCTCCCTGGACTGCTGCTCGCGCACCTGGGCATCCTTGATGCGCGCCGCCAGCACGCTCATCGCCTGCGCCTTGTTGCGGTGCTGCGAGCGGTCGTCCTGGCATTCGACCACGATGCCGGTGGGAATATGCGTGATGCGCACCGCGGAATCGGTCTTGTTGATGTGCTGGCCGCCGGCACCGCTTGCGCGATAGGTGTCGATGCGTAGATCGGCCGGGTTGATCACCACGTCGCTCACCTCGTCCGCCTCCGGCATCACCGCCACGGTACAGGCCGAAGTGTGGATGCGGCCCTGGGTTTCGGTGGCCGGCACGCGCTGCACGCGGTGCCCGCCCGACTCGAACTTGAGCTTGGAATAGGCGCCTTGGCCCTCAATCCGGGCGATGATTTCCTTGTACCCGCCCAGCTCGGATTCGCTGGCGGAGACCACTTCCACTTTCCAGCGCTGGCGTTCGGCATAACGCGAATACATGCGGAACAGGTCGCCGGCAAACAGCGCCGATTCGTCGCCGCCGGTGCCGGCGCGGATTTCCAGGAAGATGTTGCGCTCGTCGTTGGGGTCCTTGGGCAGCAGCAGCTTCTGCAGCTCGGTTTCCGCCTGCTCCAGCCGGATTTTGCCTGCGGCCAGCTCTTCCTCGGCGAACGCTTTCATCTCGGGGTCCGCCAGCATGGCCTGGGCGTCGGCGATATCGGACTCGATTTTGAGGAACCCGCGGTAATGCTCGACCACCGGCGTGATGTCGGCGTGCTCGCGCGAAATCTTGCGGTAGTTGTCCATGTCCGCGGTCGCATTCTCGCTGGACAGCAGGCGGTTGAGTTCTTCCAGGCGCTCGCTCAAGGTGGCGAGCTTTTTCTGCATCGAGGGCTTCATCTGATCAAGTTCACTTGGGGTACAGCTTGGGTTGCGCGCGTTCCGCGCCGACTAGGAATTGTGGATCTGGTACAGCTGGCGCAGCAAGGTTTCCAGCTGCGCGCGCTCGTCGCCCCGCACGTTGTTCAAGGCGTGGCTGGGGCCGTGCAGCAGCTTGTTGGTGAGGGACTGGCTCATGCTCTCCAGCACTTGCTGCAGCTCTTCGCCATTGGCCAGCGCCTTGTGCGCCCGTTCCAGCTCGTGGCGGCGCAGCCGCTCAGCATGGTCGCGCAGCGCACGTATGGTCGGCACTGCCTCGCGCATTTCCAGCCAGTGCATGAAATTGTCGACGCGCACGTTGATGATGACCTCGGCCTCTTCCGCCGCCTGCATGCGGTTGCCTATACCTTCCTTGACGATCTCGGCGAGGTCGTCCACGGTGTAGAGGAACACGTCGTCGAGATCGGCCACTTCCGGCTCGATATCGCGCGGCACCGCGAGATCGACCATGAACATCGGCCGGTGGCGGCGCGTCTTGATCGCGCGTTCCACCAACCCTAAGCCCACGATAGGCAACTGGCTGGCGGTGGAGGTGACGATGATGTCGAAATCGGCCAGATGCTCGGGCAAGTCGGCCAGCACGATGGCTTTGCCGCCCAGCTTTTCCGCCAGCAGCGCACCGCGCTCCAGCGTGCGGTTGGCGACGGTGATCGCGGCCGGATGCTGCGCGGCGAAATGATCGGCGCACAGTTCTATCATCTCGCCGGCGCCGATGAACAGCACCTTGAGTCCCTTGAAATCGCCGAATATGCGCTGCGCGAGGCGCACCGAAGCCGCCGCCATCGATACCGAGCTGGTGCCGATGTCGGTGGTCGAGCGCACTTCCTTGGCCACGGCAAAGGTGCGCTGGAACAGCTTGTGCAGCAGCATGCCCATGGTGCCGGCGTGCTCGGCGATGCGCACCGCCTGCTTCATCTGGCCCAGGATCTGCGGCTCGCCCAGCACCATGGAATCCAGCCCGGAGGCGACGCGGAAAGCGTGCTTGACGGCCTCCTGCTGCGGCAGGCTGTAGACGTAGGGTTGTATCGTTTGCGGTTCGATGCGGTGATATTGCGCCAGCCAGTCCAGCGCCGACTGCGGCTCGTCCGTATGGCAATAGAGTTCGGTGCGGTTGCAGGTGGACAGGATCGCGGCTTCCTTGACCGCGCCGTGCGTGGTCAGGTCGCGTAATGCCTGCCCCAGACTTTCGCTATGGAAGGCCACGTGCTCGCGTACGGACAGGGGAGCGGTAGTATGGTTAACGCCAAGGGCAAACAGATGCATATGCCAATTTTCCGTTATCGCGGGTGCTTAAGCAACAATTTCAGCTGTTTATCCTGAATCGGAAAGTTTCTATAAAACAAAATGCGGTTAAAATAGTTCCTTTTTTGCGCTGGAAAGAACAATCATGGCCCAACCCTTCCGTATCGCCCCGAGCATCCTGTCGGCCAACTTTGCCAAGCTGGGGCAGGAAATCACCGACGTCCTCGCCTCCGGCGCCGATATCATCCACTTCGACGTGATGGATAACCATTTCGTCCCCAACCTGACCATAGGCCCGCTGATCTGCGAAGCCATCCGCCCGCTGACCGACGCCGTCATCGACGTGCACCTGATGGTGAAGCCGGTGGACCGCATCATTCCCGATTTCGCCAAGGCTGGCGCCAACATCATCACCTTCCACCCGGAAGGCTCCGACCATATCGACCGCTCGCTGGCGCTGATCCGCGACCAGGGCTGCAAGGCCGGCCTGGTGTTCAATCCGGCCACGCCGCTGGATTACATGGATTACGTGATGGACAAGATCGACATGATCCTGCTGATGTCGGTCAACCCCGGCTTCGGCGGCCAGAAGTTCATCCCCGAGGCGCTCACCAAGTTGAAGCAGGCGCGCGCCAAGATCGACGCCTATACCGAAAAGACCGGCCGCGAAATCTGGCTGGAAATCGACGGCGGCGTGAATACCGCCAATATCGCCGAGATCGCCCGCGCCGGCGCCGACACCTTTGTCGCCGGCTCCGCGGTCTACGGCGCGGGCAAGGACAGCGACCCGCACCGTTACGACAGCGTCATCGCCGCGCTGCGCGCCGAGCTGGCCAAAGCCTGATCATGCGTGCCCTCGCCTGCGTTTTGATGGCGCTGTCCCTTGCCGGTTGCGACAAGCTTACCGGCGCGACAGAACAGAAGATTGCGGACGCCGAGGCCATCGGCTTCGCCTGCCGCGTCTCGCAAAAGCAGCCCGAAGCCTGCATGAAGGAAAACGAGACGCAGAGTCCGTCGTCCATCCTCGACGGCTGGAAATCCGCGGACGAGGACATCAAGGCCGGCAAGCTCGACCCCACCCTGAGCAACGCGGCCTCGCCGAAAAAAGCCGCCGAAACCGCAGCGAAAGGCGATACGCCGGCCGAGGGCGAAGCCAAAAAAGACGATAAAGCCGCCGACGGCATGGCCGATGCGAAGAAAGACGGTGCCGCCAAAGACAACAAGCCGGTAGCCCCCAAGGACGGCAAAGACAAAGAGAAAACACATGGATGACGGTCAGTTGTTTCCGCTGCCGATCAAAGCCGTCGTCATCGACCTTGACGGCACTTTGCTGCATACCGCGCCGGACTTGGCCGAAGCCGCCAACCGCATGCTGGCGGACCTCGGCATGCCGCCGGTGTCGGAAAAAACGCTCAAATCCTATATCGGCAACGGCGTCGGCCAGCTCATCAAGCGCACCCTGACCGGCGACATGCATGGCGAGCCGGATGCGGAGCTGTTCGCCCGCGCCAAGCCCCTATTCGAAAAAAATTATCACGAGGTGCTGAGCCTGCACAGCCGCCCGTTCCCCGACGTGGTGGAGGGCCTGCAAGCGATGCGGCAGACGGGCTACCGGCTGGCATGCATCACCAACAAGGCCGAGCGCTTCACGGTGCCCCTGCTCAAGCAGACCGATCTGCACCATTACTTCGAGCTGATCCTGAGCGGCGACACCTTGCCGAAAATGAAGCCCCATCCCATGCCGCTGCTGCACGCCTGCGAGCATTTCGGCATCACGCCCGACAAAATGCTGCTGATAGGCGATTCGCAAAACGACACCGAGGCCGCCCGCGCCGCCGGCTGCCACGTATTCTGCGTTCCCTACGGCTACAATCATGGGAATCATGTGAGCCTGCTGGATCAGGATGCGGTGGTGGACAGTCTGCTCGCGGCAACCAGATTAATCCGTAAAGCCGACCTGTAAAGCATGAGACTCTTCAATCTTCCGGGAGAAAGCTGGCGATGGTGGCACTGAGCTGATCGCCACGCGCCCTCTCACCCAACAGATTTGGAGTTTTTATGCTGCACACGATTACCGAACAGGAATTCAACCATCTTGCCCGTCAGGGTTATAACCGCATACCGCTGGTCGCCGAGACCTTCGCCGACCTCGACACCCCGCTCTCGCTTTACCTCAAGCTCGCCAACCGGCCTTATTCGTACCTGCTGGAATCGGTGCAGGGCGGCGAACGCTTCGGCCGCTATTCCTTCATCGGCCTGCCGGCCAAAACGCGCATCGTGGCCTACGGTCGCGACGTCGAGGTCAAATCCGGTGATTCCGTCATCCAGACCGCCGGGAACGTCAATCCGCTCGATTTCGTCCAGGACTACCAGGCACGGTTCAAGGTAGCGCCCGCTGCCGGTTTGCCGCGCTTCACCGGCGGGCTGGCCGGCTATTTCGGCTACGACACGGTGCGCCATATCGAGCAGCGCCTCGCCGATACGCAAAAACCGGACGTGCTCGGCACGCCGGACGTGCTGCTGCTGCTGACCGAGGAGCTGGCGGTGGTGGATAACCTGTCTGGCAAGCTGTATTTCATTGTCTATGCCGATCCGTCGCTGGCCGGCGCCTATGCCCAGGCCTGCGCCCGTCTGCGCGAACTGCTGGAAGCGCTGCGCCAGCCGGCGGCCATTCCGTTTGCGCCGGCGATGGCGCCTGCCGCAGCCTTTTCCGAATTCGGCGAAGCCAATTTCATGGCCGCGGTGGAAAAGGCCAAGCGCTACATTTTCGACGGCGACATCATGCAGGTGGTGCTATCGCAGCGCATGAGCCAGCCTTTTGCCGCGCCGCCGCTGTCGCTGTACCGCGCCTTGCGCAGCCTCAACCCGTCGCCGTACATGTTCTACTACGACATGGGCGATCATCACGTAGTCGGTTCGTCGCCGGAAATCCTGGTGCGGCTGGAAGGCGACGTCGTGACCGCCCGCCCCATCGCCGGCACCCGCCCGCGCGGCAAGACCCGCGAGCAGGATCTGGCGCTGGCCGAAGAGCTGCTGGCCGACCCCAAGGAGCGCGCCGAGCACGTGCAACTGATGGACCTGGGCCGCAACGACGTCGGCCGCGTAGCGCAGACCGGCACGGTCAAAGTCACCGACAACATGATGATAGAACGCTATTCGCACGTGATGCATATCGTGTCCAACGTCGAAGGCAGGCTCAAGCCCGACATGGACGCGATCGACGTGCTCAAGGCGACTTTCCCCGCCGGCACGGTGAGCGGCGCGCCCAAGGTGCGGGCGATGGAAATCATCGACGAACTGGAGCCCTCCAAGCGCGGCATCTACGCCGGAGCGGTGGGTTATCTCGCGTTCAACGGCGACATGGACGTCGCCATCGCGATCCGCACCGCGGTGGTCAAGGCGGGCACACTTTACGTGCAGGCTGGGGCCGGCATCGTCGCCGACTCGGTGCCGCAGAGCGAATGGACGGAAACCCGGAACAAGGCGCGCGCCGTGCTGCGCGCCGCCGAAATGGTTCTGGAAGGCCTCGACGACGAGGCGCACCGCTAGGAGAACACCATGCTGCTGATGATAGACAATTACGATTCGTTCACTTACAACCTCGTCCAATATCTGGGCGAGCTGGGGCAGGAAGTGGTGGTGTACCGCAACGACGAGATCGATCTCCATAAAGTGGCCGAACTCAAGCCGCGCCATATCGTCATTTCGCCGGGGCCGTGCACGCCCAACGAGGCCGGGATTTCGGTGCCGCTGATCAAGGAATTCGGCGGCAGGGTGCCGATTCTGGGGGTATGTTTGGGCCACCAGAGCATAGGCCAGGCGTTCGGCGGCAACATCGTGCATGCCAAGCAGCTGATGCACGGCAAGACCTCGCCGGTGTCGCACAATAACGTCGGCGTGTTCAAGGGCCTGCCCAACCCGTTCACCGCGACGCGCTACCATTCGCTGGTGATCGAGCGCGAAACCTGCCCGGACTGCCTGGAAATCACAGCGTGGACGCCGGACAACGAAATCATGGGGGTGCGCCACAAGACGCTGCCGATCGAAGGCGTGCAGTTCCACCCGGAATCCATTCTCACCGAGTACGGGCACGAATTGCTGGATAATTTCCTCAAGAGCTACTGATGCCGCTCTCCGCCAAAGAAGCACTGCAACTGCTGCTCGAGCGCAGCGATCTGACGCATGCGCAGATGCTGGACGTGATGCGCCAAATCATGGGCGGCGAACTGACGCCGGCGCAGATCGCCGGGTTACTCATCGCGCTGCGCATGAAAGGCGAGACCGTCGACGAAATCGCCGCCGCCGCCGAGGTGATGCGCGAGCTTTCGACCAAGGTGGTAATTTCGGCCGACGAACACCTGATCGACACTTGCGGCACCGGCGGCGACGGCATCCAGACCTTTAACGTCTCCACCGTAGCCGCCTTCGTCGCGGCAGCCGCGGGCGCCAGGGTCGCCAAGCACGGCGGGCGCTCGGTGTCCTCTACCTGCGGCAGCGCGGATGTGCTCGAAGCGCTCGGCGTCAACGTCAACCTCACGCCGCAACAAGTGGCAAAATGCGTGAACGAAATCGGCATCGGCTTCATGTTCGCTCCCAATCACCACAGCGCGATGAAGCACGCCGCTCCGGTGCGTCGCGATCTGGGCGTGCGTACATTGTTCAACCTGCTGGGACCGCTGACCAATCCCGCCGGCGCCAAAAACCAGGTGATGGGCGTGTTCGACAAGGATCTGACCGGCAAGCTCGCACACGTGCTGAAGCAACTCGGCAGCCGGCACGTCATGGTGGTGCACGGCGCGGACGGCATGGATGAAATTTCTTTTGCCGGCGATACTTTTGTCGCAGAACTGAAAGACGGTCGCGTGAACGAATATGTGTTGAACCCGCAGCAGTTCGGCATGAGCTTGCACTGCGCGACGGACATCCGCGTTCAGAATGCCGGTGCGTCCAAAGATATGCTTCTGTCCGTGCTAGAGGGCCAGGCAGGCCCGGCCCGCGATATCGTATTGCTCAATGCCGGCGCGGCAATTTATGTCGCAGGCATCGCGGACAGCCTGAAAGCGGGCATTGCCGCCGCCGCCCAGGCCATAGATACCGGAATCGCCAAACATAAACTTGAGCAATTGATAGCGCTGTCGCAGCGCACGGTGTGACATGTCCGACATCCTGAAGAAAATCCTCGATACCAAGCACGCCGAAGTGGTCGAGGCGCGAGAAACCAAGCCGCTGATCCTGATGCGCAACGAAGCGGAAGACGCGCCGCCGCCGCGCGACTTTATCGGCGCCATTCAAGCGAAAATTGCCGCAAGCCGGCCGGCGGTGATCGCCGAGATCAAGAAGGCCAGCCCGTCGAAAGGCATCATCCGCGAAGATTTCCGGCCGGTGGCAATCGCCGCGACCTACGCTGCGCATGGAGCGGCCTGCCTCTCGGTGTTGACCGACAGACAGTATTTCCAGGGCAGCCCGGAATACCTGCAGCAAGCCCGAGCGGCCTGCGACATCCCGGTGTTGCGCAAGGATTTCATGATCGAGCCCTATCAGGTCTATGAAGCGCGGGCAATGGGCGCTGACTGCATATTGCTGATCGTCGCTGCATTGAACCTGCCGCGCATGAAGGAACTCGAAGCGCTGGCGCACGATCTCGGCATGGCGGTGCTGGTCGAAGTGCATGACGGCGAGGAACTCGACCTGGCGCTGCAACTGGATACGCCGCTGATCGGCATCAACAACCGCAATCTGCGCACCTTCGACGTCACGCTGGACACCACGCTGGAGCTATTAAACCGCATCCCGCAGGAACGCATCGTCGTAACCGAGAGCGGCATTTTCACTCCCGCGGATGTCGCATTGATGCGCAGCCACAACGTCAATACCTTTCTCGTCGGCGAGGCCTTCATGCGCCAGCCCGACCCCGGCGTAGAATTGGCCAGAGTTTTCGGATAAGGGAAGAGCATTATGGGTACCTATGGCAAACATCCTGCGGCACGCCCGCGCCGCATGCGCCGCGACGATTTCTCGCGCCGCCTGATGCGCGAGAACGTGCTGACCGCCAACGACCTGATTTATCCGGTGTTCGTGCTGGACGGCGCAAACCGCGTCGAGAATGTGGCCTCCATGCCCGGCGTGCAGCGCCAGAGCATAGACGTGCTGCTGAAAACGGCGGAAGAATGCGCCAAGTTCGGCATCCCCGCACTGGCGCTGTTCCCGGTGGTGGATCAGTCGTTCAAGAGCATGGATGCCGCGGAAGCCTACAACCCGGACGGGCTGGTGCCGCGCACGATCAAGGCATTGAAGTCGTCCTTTCCGCAGCTCGGCATCATCACCGACGTCGCGCTCGACCCCTACACCATCCACGGCCAGGACGGCCTGATCGACGGCAGCGGCTACGTGCTGAACGATGAAACCGTGGCGGTGCTGGTAAGGCAGGCGCTGTGCCATGCCGAAGCCGGCGCCGACGTGGTGGCGCCGTCCGACATGATGGACGGGCGCATAGGCGCGATCCGCCAGGCGCTGGAATTCGACGGCCACATCCACACCCGCATCCTTGCCTATTCGGCGAAATATGCTTCCAGCTTTTACGGCCCGTTCCGCGATGCCGTGGGTTCGGCTGCCAACCTGGGCAAAGGCAACAAGCATACCTATCAGATGGACCCGGCCAATTCCGACGAGGCGTTGAAAGAAGTCGCGCTGGATCTGGAGGAAGGCGCGGACATGGTCATGGTCAAGCCCGGCATGCCCTACCTGGATATCGTGCGCCGGGTGAAAGAAGAATTTGGCGTGCCGACGTTTGCCTATCACGTCAGCGGCGAATACGCGATGCTCAAGGCAGCGGCGCAGAACGGCTGGCTGGACGAGCAAGCCTGCGTACTGGAAGCGATGCTGGCCTTCAAGCGCGCCGGGGCGGACGGGATTTTGACTTATTACGCGCTGGACGTTGCGCGCTGGCTTAAAGACTGATCCAATTAACCGATCAGTGGCCGGGAGCGTTAGCGATGCGTTCCCGCTCGAGCTTGATGATGTAACGCTGGATCAATGCCTGTATGCCGGGCCGCATATCGACGAACTGGCATCCGGCCCGCAAGCTTTTATTGCCGTTTTTCATTGTCACTTCCCAGGTGCTTTGGATGGCTAGCGTGAATTCGGCCGTCCCTACACCGGGCAATTCCACCCGGCAGCCGGGAAATGTCGCGCCGACTTCGAACGCCACACCAAGCGGCTGGGCAATAACGATACCTATGCCGCCGGCGCTGATATCCGCGATCGTTATATCGACGGTCATGCCCTCCGCGGTAGGAATCTTGCATTTGAGCGGATTGATGACCGGCGTCGTCAATCGGTAATATTCGCGCCGCTGCAAGCGCAAGATCTGCTGGGGGATGGCGATCCGGAAGGCATCGCGTCCTTCGAAAGCATCGCTTTCTATGTGACTGCTGACCCACTGCACTTTCACGCTGTCCAACGTCGTGACGAAAATGATTTTTTCGCTTTTGAGTATGCGCTGGTTGACGGCCGGATTGGAGCCATAGTCCAGCATCACCGTATTGGCATCGGGGTCCACGGCCAGTACGGAAGTCAGCAATAGCTCATTTCCCGCGTTGAAAAACGCGCTCACCATTTCATTGCGACTGATCAGACCGCGAAAAGTACGCACGATTTCCAGGTTGCTGTGCACCAGGAAGCGGGAATCGTCCGGCGTTGAAGAGAGTTCAAATTTTACGTCGCTGTCATTCATGGATTTCGTTGAGCAGGCTTTCCACAGCCACCGGCCGAGCACGCGAAACTACACCGCCTGCGGCATTACGCGGCGAAGTGCGCGCATCTTCGGGCGAAAAAATAATGAGCCGGATCGGCCCGCTTGGGCCTTCCAGCGTAAATACCGGCACCTTGCGCCGCTCGCCGCCGTGATGGTAGCTTTTCTCGCTAGTCTGATACGATATTTTATTATTTAACAGGAAAATTTCCACCTCTTTGTCGCTGTCGACAAAAAGATGAATATCGGTTTCGGCGTGGCGACCCGCCGTACCGTCCAGCACCGACCCGGTTAATTGAGGATCAAAGCGCTCCAATAGGCGCATCGTGGCAAGCGCATCGGTACGCAGTCGGTGCAGCGCGGCGGCATGCTCTTCCGCGTGATAAATTTCCTGATGAATTCTCAGCGCCGATTCGATTTCGGCATTTCCCGGCAGACAATTCGCGTCCGTCATGCCGAGCTGCCGTGCCGCCTTGCGCTTGGCGAAGGCATAATCGGCGATGCCTTCTTCCGCCATCATGCGTGCGGCTTGCTGCGCAACCAGCTGCCTGAGGTGATGCTGGCGCGTAGTGGAATCCTTGGACATCAGAATAGCTGATCCTGCAGCATCGGACTGACGCCGCCTCCGCCTCCACCCGGCGGCGGTATTGCGGGCTCCTCTCCATCGAGAATATTGCTTTCGCCCGAGTGTGCCAGCGGCGGCAGGAATTCCTGATAAAAATATTCATACAGGCCGCTTTCGTTTTCATCCACCCGCAAACCTGTCAGCGGATTGACCTTGGCCTGCACCACTCCCGGCGGAACAGGATATGGCTCATCCGGCACGCCCTGCAGCACTTTGCCCATATAACTGATCCACATCGGCAATGCAGCGTGGCCGCCAGTTTCCTGATTGCCCAGCGTACGCGGCTGGTCGAACCCGATCCAGGCCACCGCGACTTGTGTCGGGTTATAACCGGCGAACCAGGCATCCACCAGATTATTGGTGGTACCGGTCTTGCCTGCGAGATCGTAACGCCCCAGCTCACGCGCCTTGGCGGCGGTACCGATGCGAGCGACGTCGCGCAGGATGCTGGTCATGATGAAGGTATTGCGCGGATCGACGACATGCTCCGCACCGGCACCGGCACTCACCGGTTTAGCCTGCTCGATCAGTTTACCCTGGGCATCGGTGATCTTCGCGATCAGATAAGGCTGTACCCGGTAGCCACCGTTGGCAAACACGGAATACGCGCCGACCATTTGCCACGGAGTCACCGAGCCGGCACCCAAAGCCATTGCCAGATAGGGCGGGTGATCCTTGGCGGAAAATCCGAAGCGCTGAATATAGTCCTGTGCGTAAGGCACGCCGATATTCTGCAGGATACGAATCGACACCATGTTCTTGGATTTGGTAAGCGCGGTACGCATGCGCATCGGTCCTTCGAATTTACCGTCGAAGTTTTGCGGCGTCCATTCGCTGCTGCCGGTTTCGGCGGCACTGATCACGATAGGCGCATCATTAATGACGGTAGCGGCAGTCAGCCCTTTTTCCAGCGCCGCAGAATAAATAAACGGCTTGAAACTGGAACCGGGTTGCCGCCAGGCCTGGGTTGCATGATTGAATTTATTGCGGGTAAAGTCGAAGCCACCCACCAGTGCACGGATAGCCCCGGATTGAGGATCTGCGGCCACCAGCGCAGCTTCCACCTGGGGCAGCTGTACCACGCTCCATTTGCCGTCGTTGGCCTGGTATAGCCGAATGATGGAGCCACGCTTGATTTTCTGCTTATCGGCAGCTTTTTCCGCAAGTGTCCTGGCTACCAGCTGCAGGCCATCGCCGGTGATTTCTTCGATATGCCCATTCTGGCGGTAAGCCTTGATACGCTTGGGCGATGCATCCAGTACCACCGCCGGCACCAATCCGCCAAATTCCTGCACATCATCCAGCGCGTCGTCCATCAGTGCCTCCAGCGAGCCCTGATCTCCATGCGCCAGGTGAACCAGTCCTTCCGGACCTCGATAATTATGGCGCTTGTCATAATCCAGAACGCCGCGCAGCACGGCTTCATTGGCGGCAAGTTGGTTTTTCTTGAGGATGGTAGTGACCACCTTCATTCCGCTGCTATAGATGCTTTCCTGGTAACGCGAATACAATTCCTGACGCACGATCTCAGCCACATAATCAGCTGCGAGATCACGCGATTGGCGCGATGCCTTGAAGTGCAGCTCCTGCTTGAGGCTGGCCTGATACTCGCTTTCGCTGAGGAATTTCAATTCGCGCATGCGCTTCAGCACATAATTCTGGCGCGCCTCGGCACGTTTAAGGTTAGCGAAAGGGTTGTAGCGCGACGGTGCCTTTGGCAGCCCGGCCAGCATTGCGAATTCGGCAGCATTCAATTTATCGAGCGGCTTGCCGTAATAGACTTGAGATGCGGCGGCAAAACCATACGCCCGCTGCCCCAAGTAAATCTGATTGATATACAGCTCAAGAATACGGTCTTTGGAAAGACTATGCTCGATTTTGATAGCCAGCAACGCTTCACTGATTTTGCGCTTGAGGGTTTTTTCGCTGGAGAGGAAAAAGTTGCGCGCCACCTGCATGGTGATGGTACTCGCCCCTTCTTTGGCTCCGCCTGCACTCAGATTGGCGAATGCGGCACGCAGCACACCCAGGGTATCGACTCCCCCATGCTGATAGAAACGCTCGTCCTCCGCCGCCAGAATGGCTTGTTTCATATGCAGCGGAACATCTTCAATTTTGACCACCGCACGCCGCTCTTCGCCAAACTCGCCAATCAGATAGCCATCTTCGGAATATACGCGCAACGGCACTTTCGGCCGATAATCGGTCAACGATTCAAGAGAAGGCAGATCGGGATATATCAGCACGGCCGCCAGGCCGATCAGCGAAGCTACCGCAAGGACGGCAACGACCGTTGCTAGGATCAGGTATTGCCACCATTTATTGAGAAACATGGGAAAAATTTTCAGCACAGTTTTTTCAAAATGGATTATATGCCGCACGGCAAATAAATGAAAATTAAAAAAAATCTTTACAGTGTCGATAGTTGTTGCTAGGATTTAACGTAAATTGTTTGCTTAGCCCGTAACTGATCGATATAGAAGGGATTTCGGGTTGTTTGATTTCTTTAAAGATCATGCTCCACCGCTTATCGGTGTCGACATCAGCTCGACCACAGTGAAAATGGTGGAATTGGCCGATGACGGCAAGGGCGCTTATCGGCTCGAGCGTTACGCCATCGCACCGCTGCCCAGGGATGCCGTGGTGGACGGTAATATCGCCAGCCTGGAACACGTCAGCGAGACCATTCGCCGCGCCTGGAAATTGATGGGGACGCGCGAAAAGAATATTGCACTGGCACTGCCCGCGGCCGCGGTCATCAGCAAAAAAGTCAATATGCTGGCTGGCTTGAGCGAAATGGAAATGGAGCTTCAGGTTGAAGCCGAGGCCAATCAGTACATTCCGTTTTCTCTGGATGAGGTCAATATCGATTTCCAGATATTGGATACCGTCCCCAACAACCCTCAAAATGTCGAAGTTTTAATCGCAGCGTCCAAGAAAGAACGCATTGAAGACCGGATCGCCGTCGCCGAGGAAGCCGGGCTCAAGGCGGTCGTCATGGACGTGGAAACCTATGCTACTGAAGCGGCGTACAGCCTTGCCGCCAGCCAGCTGCCCAACGCCGGCAGCGATCAAACGGTCATGATCGTCGATGTCGGTGCGCAAATGATGCATATCAATGTGTTGCATGACAATCAATCGGTCTACACCCGCGAACAGCCTTTTGGCGGCAATCAGCTGACGCAGGAAGTTATCCGTCGCTACGGCTTGTCCCCGGAAGAGGCCGAAATAGCCAAACGTAAAGGCGGACTGCCGGATAATTACGACGCCGAAGTATTGCAGCCATTTGTGCAATCACTGGCGATGGAAATTGCGCGCGCGGCACAGCTTTTCACCAACTCCACCCAGTTTGGCATTGACCATATCATGCTGGCGGGCGGCTGCGCCTCCATCGCCGGAGCCGACGAGGCAGTCGGAGCGCGTACGCAGCTCCATACGGTAACAGCCAATCCTTTTGCCAATATAGCGCTGGCCAAACATATTAATGCCACCCAACTGGCTGCGGACGCACCTTCATTGATGATCGCCTGCGGTCTGGCAATGCGGAGATTCGACGCATGAGAATTCGCATCAATCTACTGCCGCACCGCCAGATCAAGCGTGCCGAACAACAGCGCCAGTTTGGGCTCATGGCCGCGGCGGTACTGACTCTTGGCCTCGCCATTATTTTTACCGGATATACGTATATCGGCACCGATGTTGCGGCGCAGGCATCCAGAAACCAGCGGCTAAAGGATGCGATCGCAAAGCTGGACAATGAAATCAAGGAGATCGATGGCCTGAAGGCGAAAATTGGCGAACTCAAGGATCGCATTCAGGCGGTGGAATCGTTGCAAAACAACAGGTCCCGCGCAGTGGTGATGCTGGATGAGATCGCCCGCCAGATACCGGAAGCCGTAGCCCTGAAAAGCCTCAAACAGACTGGCGATCTCATCACAATGGAAGGCGTGGCGGATACAAATGCTCGGGTTGCCGTCCTGGTGAAGAATTTAAGCAACTCGAACATATTATATTCACCACAGTTAATTCAAATTGTTTCGTCTAACCAAAATAACCAAAAAATGAGTGCATTCACGATGACGGTCAAACTGAAGTCGGCCACACCCGATTCTGATGCCATGAAGCAGCTTCAGCAGAAAAGAGGCTAGCCATGAACCTCAACGATCTGCGCAATATTGATTTCAAGAATATCGGCAGCATGCCGCTGCCTGTCAAGGGTGTGTTATTGCTGGCAATCCTGCTGGTAGTGGTTGCTGCGGGCGGATGGTTTATCTGGAAACCGATGCTGGACGACCTGCAAATAGCGCGGGATGAAGAATGGGGGCCAGACAAAAATAGCGGTTTACGAAGCGCTTTTGAAACTAGGATGGCCCAGGCAGCCAATCTTGATAAATATAAGGCGCAATTAAAGGAAGCCGAGCAGAAATCCAATGCGTTGCTTAAACAGCTCCCGGATAAGTCCCAGATGGACGGGCTGTTGACGGATATCAATCAAGCTGGCATAGGCCGCGGGCTGGAGTTCGACTTGTTCAAGCCCGGCGCTGAGAAGCCATCCAATCTTTATGCGGAAATGCCCATCAATATTCGCGTGCTGGGCGTTTATCACGATCTTGGCGCGTTTGCAGCCGATCTTGGACAAATGTCTCGCATCGTAACTTTGAGCGAAATCTCTATCGTTCCCGTCAGCGCCAAAGACAGCAAAGGCAACGCTCAAATCAAATTGAGCATGGATGCCATCGCCACGACTTTCCGGGCTCTGGATAAAAGCGAGGCGCCAGCCCCCAGCAAGAAAGGCGTTTCACCCAAGAGGCAAGGTTCATGAGGCTGTTTACCCTGTTGTTGACATCGCTACTGATATTGGCCGGTTGCTCCGGGGGGAAAGAGGACGATCTCGACCGCTGGATGAAAGAGCGCATGTCTCAGGTCAAAGGCAAGATCGTACCATTGCCGGAATTGAAAAAGTACGAACCTTTAATGTACAACGCAGATGGCTCGCTTCATGATCCGTTTAAAGCGCGTAGCGCCGCTGACAGCGGTAGATCCGGAGGATTGAAACCGGATCTGAGTCGCCTGAAAGAACCCTTGGAATCTTTCCCCCTGGAAAGCCTCAAATTTGTCGGTTACCTGGAGCAAGGCAAGAAGAGCGTGGCATTGATCATGGCTCCGGATAACGCGGTGTATCAGGTACAAGTGGGAAATTACATGGGTCAGAATTACGGCTTAGTTACGAGTCTTAGCAAGGACGAGGTCGCTATTAAAGAAATGCTGCTGGACACGACGGGCGAGTATGTGGAACGTCGCGTTACAATCAATCCGCAAGAGTAGGTGCCAAAATGATTAATTATCAATACATGAAATTTAGATGGCTGGGCGCATTGCTTGCCATGGGGCTTTTGGCATTGAATGCGAGCGCGGCGGACAACTCCGGAGCAGACGTTGCGAGTGATTCAAACACGGTGGAAAAGATCGATTACTCGGCGTTGCCAGGAGGCAAAGTCGTTGTAAAAGTCACGCTCAAACAAGAACCGGCGCAGCCTCCCGCAGCGTTCACCACTGCAGCTCCACCACGCATTGCGCTTGATTTCGTGAATGTAGGCAATCACTTACCAAAAAATGCGATAAATGCGGGTGATGGCCTGCTGCGAAGCATGAACGCAGTTCAAGCCAATAACCGAACCCGCATCGTGCTCAACCTCAACAAACCAGCCACATACTCTACAAGCATTGAGGGCCGCACCGTACTGGTCACGCTGCAGGCTAACGGTAGTGCGGGGGTTCCAGACGCGGCTACTACGCACTTTAGTCAGGCAGTAACCGGCCTGCAAAAGAATGCTTTGAAAAATGTCGATTTTCAGCGCGGAAAAAATGGCGAAGGCCGCATCATTGTTGATCTTGAGGAAGCAGGCACAGGCATCGACATTCGCCAGCAAGGGAAAAATCTGGTGGTGGAATTCCTCAACACCGCCATCCCGGCAAAAATGGAACGGCGGCTTAATGTAACGAATTTTGCCACGCCGGTACTCACTGTCGACACCTACAGGCAGGGACAGAACATCCGCATGGTGATCGAGCCTAAAGGCGATTGGGAACATTCAGCCTATCAAACGGATCGGCGCTTTACCGTTGAGGTGAAGCCCATCGTATTCGATCCCAACAAAATCATGCAGGGATCAAAAACCGGCTTCAGCGGCGATAAACTTTCACTGGATTTCAATGGGATAGATGTAAAGAGCTTATTGCGTATCATAGGGGACTTTACCGGCAAGAATGTGGTGGTTTCAGATGCCATACAGGGAACCATCACTTTGCGTCTGAAAGATGTGCCATGGGACCAAGCCCTGGACATCATCATGAAACAGAAAGGCCTGGGCATGGACAATCTCGGCAACACCCTGGTGTTCGCACCCAAGGATGAGATCGCCACGCGCCGCAAACAGGATCAGGAGCAGGAAAACCAGATTGACGATATCAAGCCTTTGGTGACGCAATCGTTTGAAGTCAAATACCAAAAGGCCGCAGATATCAAGACACTGATCAGCGATGCCAAGCAGCCCTTATTGTCAAAACGTGGCAGCGCGGTTGTTGACCCTGTGACCAATACGCTGTTCGTCAAGGACATTGACACTTCGCTGGCGAAAATCCAGGAAATTCTGAACAAAGTGGATATTTCGGCACGCCAGGTGCTGATCGAAGCCCGTATCGTCAACGCAGATGAGAGCTTCAGCAAGAGCCTGGGGGCAAAGTTCGGCGTCACCAAAAAGAACGGTAATAACGCATTCAGTTCGCATGTCGCCAATTCCCAAAATCTTGCCACTAAAACAACGACACTGGGCCAAGTCCAGGATCTGAACGTCAACCTGCCAGCCACCAGCGCAACGGGCTCCGCGTTGTCTTCACTGGCGTTTACCTTGTTCAAACTGCCTGCCGGCTTCCTGCTCAATCTCGAGCTTTCGGCGGCGGAGGCCGACGGCAAAACCAAGATTATTTCCAGCCCGCGTGTCATCACGGCCAATCAGCAACAGTCGAGTTTCGATTTCGGCGAAGAAATCCCGTATCAGCAGGCCAGCAGTTCAGGTGCAACCAGCGTAGCTTTCAAGAAGGCTACATTGGGCATATTGGTAACACCGCAAATCACGCCTGACGACAAAATTGGCATGGATATCGAGGTCACCAACGACTCGCGCGGCAAGGACACTACCGCAGGACCGGCCATCAACACGAACAAAGTCAAGACCAAAGTGCTGGTGGATAATGGCGAAACAGCAGTGCTCGGCGGCTTCTATAAGGAAACCAAGAAGGACGCCAATGAGCGCGTACCTTTCTTCGGCGCGCTGCCGATCGTCGGCCCATTGTTCCGCTCCAACGCCAGAGAGGACAGCAAGCAGGAAATTCTGTTCTTCATCACGCCCAAGATCATGTCCGATTCAATGCAGCTGAATTGATCTTTGTTGGTAGGCACTGGGCTATCCGGTAGAATTGCCCGTCATGAGAGTGGCGGGCAATATTTTTTTGGTAGGCCTGATGGGTGCCGGCAAGACCACAGTGGGCAAACTGCTGGCAAAATCGCTGGGTAAAACCTTTTACGATTCCGACCACGAAATCGAGCGGCGCACCGGCGTCAATATTCCTCTAATTTTCGAACTGGAAGGCGAGGCCGGATTTCGCAAACGTGAGGCCCAGGCCATCGCTGAATTGGCTAAGTTACAGGATATTGTTCTAGCCACCGGAGGCGGAGCAGTGCTGCTCACCGAAAATCGCCAGATGCTGGGAAACAATGGCAAGGTCATCTATTTGCGCGCCAGTGTTGAAGAGCTGTGCCATCGCACACGCGGCGATCGCAATCGCCCTTTATTGCAGACGGAAAATCCGCATGAACGCTTGCAAATGCTCTATTCCCAACGCGATCCGCTTTATAATGAAATTGCCGATGTTGTTATAGACACGGGTGGACAGCCCGTCGGCACGATAGTCGCCCAAATCGAAAACAGTCTCAAAGCCTGATATGCAAACGCTCAATGTAGAATTCGCGGAACGCAGCTATCCCATCCACATCGGGCAGGACCTGCTTGCCCGGGCCGACCTGATTCGGCCGCACCTCAAGCGCAAACAGGTCGCCGTGGTAACCAACACCACCATCGGGCCGCTTTATCTGGAACAGCTTTGCGCACCTCTAAGGCGTGAAAACGTTGACATCGTCACTATCATCCTGCCGGATGGCGAGCATTACAAGAATGCCGAAATACTAGGCAAGATTTATGATGCGCTGCTGGAAAACCGCTGCGAACGCGGCACGACATTGCTTGCGTTGGGTGGCGGCGTCGTCGGCGACATGACCGGTTACGCGGCGGCGACCTTTCTGCGGGGTGTTCCGTTCATTCAAGTACCGACGACCCTGCTGGCCCAGGTGGACTCTTCCGTAGGCGGCAAAACCGGCATCAACCACCCGCTGGGAAAGAACATGATAGGCGCGTTCTGGCAACCGAAACTGGTGCTGGCAGACACGCGCACGCTGAATACCCTGCCGGACCGCGAGCTTTCCGCCGGTCTGGCGGAAATCATCAAATACGGGCTGATTCGCGATCCCGAGTTTTTCGTCTGGCTGGAACAGAATATGCCGCGCTTAATGGCCCGCGAACCCGCAGCGCTGGCCTATGCCGTACGCCGCTCCTGCGAAAACAAGGCGGCCGTCGTGGCTGCCGACGAACGCGAAAACGGCGTGCGTGCCTTGCTCAACCTGGGCCATACCTTCGGCCATGCGATTGAAGCCGGCATGGGTTACGGCGTCTGGCTGCACGGTGAAGCCGTCGCCGCCGGAACCATGCTGGCCGCGGATTTGTCGCGCCGTCTCGGCTGGCTCAGCGATGCGGATGTATCGCGTATTGCAGCGATCCACCAAGCCGCCAACCTGCCCGTAGCTGCGCCGCAACTCGACCCTGATACCTACCTGGATTTGATGGGCCTGGACAAAAAAGTGCAGGACGGCAAGATACGGTTGATTCTGCTGCAAGCCATAGGCAAGGCCACATTTACCGCCGATTACCCGCCCGCACTGCTGCGCGATACGCTTGCCGCAGCCCATGCTTGAGCTTGCCCCTTACGCCGCGCAACCCGAACGCACGCGCGGCAGACGACATCAGGAACCCCCTCCGCTGGGACGCAACGAGTTCCAGCGTGACCGCGACCGCATCATCCACTCCACCGCCTTCCGCAGGCTGGAATACAAGACGCAGGTCTTCGTCAATCACGAAGGCGACCTGTTCCGCACCCGCTTGACGCATAGCCTGGAGGTAGCCCAGATCGGGCGCGGCATCGCGCGCAACCTAGGCCTGCACGAGGATCTGGTAGAAGCCATTGCGCTGGCACACGACCTCGGCCACACGCCGTTCGGCCATGCCGGACAGGATGCGCTCAATGAATGCATGCGCGGGCACGGCGGTTTCGAACACAATCTGCAATCGCTGCGCGTTGTGGACGAACTGGAACAGAAATACGCCGGTTTCGACGGCCTCAACCTGACGTTTGAAACCCGCGAAGGCATACTCAAGCATTGTTCGCGCGATAATGCCCCCTCCCTGGGCGAGCTCGGCGCACGTTTTCTGCATGGCCACAGCCCATCGCTCGAAGCGCAGGTTGCCAACCTGGCCGATGAAATTGCCTATAACAACCATGACGTGGACGACGGCCTGCGTTCGGGACTGATTTCCATCGAGCAGTTATCGCAAGCGTCCCTGTTTTCACGTCAGCTGGAAGAAGTGCGCCGACTGTATCCCGTGCTTTCCGGACGCCGCCTGATCCACGAAACCGTACGCCGCATGATCAACACGCTGGTAGTCGATTTATGCCGGCAAAGCGAGTGCAATATCGCCGAGAGCGCCCCTATCGATATCGATGCGGTGCGCACGGCAGAGCCATTGATTGCTTTCAGTAGCGCCATGCAGCAGGAGCAGCGCGAGCTCAAGCGGTTTCTGCATGCCAACCTGTACCGGCATTACCGGGTCAATCGCATGAGCAGCAAAGCCGGTCGCATCATCCGCGAGCTGTTCCATGCGTTTATCGAAGATGTAACCCTGTTACCGGACGAATTTCAGGCCAGAGCGAAAGATAGCCGCGCCCGCGCCATCGCAGACTATATCGCCGGCATGACCGATCGTTACGCCATTCTGGAACACCGCCGCCTGTTTGCAATAGAAGACCAACCACTATGAAAGCACCCGAATTATTGGCGCCTGCCGGTGCGCTGGAGAAAATGCGTACCGCTTACGATTTCGGTGCCGACGCGGTATATGCCGGCCAGCCGCGCTACAGCCTGCGTGCGCGCAACAACGAGTTTGCGTTGCCGCAACTGGCGCAGGGCATAGAAGAAGCCCATCAGCGCGGCAAGCTGTTTTATGTCGCCTCCAACCTGATGCCGCACAATGCCAAGCTCAAGAGCTATCTCGCCGATATGGCACCGGTCATTGCGATGCGCCCGGATGCGCTGATCATGGCCGACCCCGGCCTGATCATGATGGTGCGTGAAAAATGGCCGGACATGCCGGTGCACCTGTCGGTGCAGGCCAATACCGTCAATTATGCCGCGGTCAGGTTCTGGCAGGCACTGGGACTCTCCCGCGTGATACTTTCGCGCGAGATCTCTCTGGACGAAATCGAGGAAATCCGCCAGCAGTGTCCGGACATGGAGCTGGAAGTCTTCGTCCACGGCGCGCTGTGCATCGCCTATTCCGGCCGCTGCCTGCTGTCGGGCTATTTCAACCACCGCGACCCCAATCAGGGCACCTGCACCAACTCCTGCCGCTGGGATTACAAGGTACACGATGCCGAGGAAGATCCGGCTGGCATCATCCAGATCAAGGATTTCGATTTCCGCGCCGAGATGGAGCAATCCGCCTTGTCCGACTGCGGCAGCCTGCCACGTCATCCGCTGGCGGACCAGGTATACCTGATCGAAGAGCGCGAACGGCCGGGCCAGCTGATGCCGGTCCTCGAAGACGAGCACGGCACTTACATCATGAACTCCAAAGATCTGCGCGCGATACAGCACGTCGAACGGTTGCTGCGGATAGGTATAGACTCGCTCAAAATCGAAGGACGCACCAAGTCTCTTTATTATGTTGCGCGCACCTCCCAGGCTTATCGCAAGGCTATCGACGATGCCATGCAAGGGCAGGCATTCGATTTATCGTTGCTGTCCGATCTGGAAAGCCTCGCCAACCGCGGCTATACCGACGGCTTCTATCAACGTCACTCCACGGTAGAGCACCAGAATTATCTGCGCGGCCATTCGGAGTCGGAGCGACAGCAGTACGTGGGAGATGTGGTCAACTACGATGCGGCGAGCGGATTGGCGGAAATCGCGGTGAAAAACCGTTTTGCCGTGGGGGACCGGCTGGAAATCATCCATCCGGCAGGCAATCGTGAAATCAAGGTCGAAAAATTGATCGGTATATCTGGCGAAGCCGTGAACGAAGCACCCGGCAGCGGCTATCGGGTACGTCTGCCGCTACCGGGTGGAAATGTCGAACGGGCGCTGGTGGCGCGTTTTCTTTAACCCTTGATGTAATTCTCCAGTTGCGAAATTAGAAATTTCTGATGTTCGATCGTTTCCTTCACGATATCGCCGATTGACAGCAGACCGACCACCTTGCCATCGTCCACGACCGGCAAATGGCGCACACGCTTGTCTGTCATCAAGTTCATGCACTGTTCTATCGTCGTATTGAAACTGATGGTGAGCACTTTGCTGGTCATGATCTCGCTGACGGACGTGGTTTTAGAAGTTTTCCCCCGCAAAATGACGTTACGGGCGTAATCCCGCTCAGAAATGATTCCCGCCAACCGATCTCCATCCATAACGACCAGGGCTCCGACTTCCATTTCCGCCATGATCAGCAAGGCATCGTAAACGGTAGCGTCTGGCGTTGTCGAAAGTACCCGGCTGCCTTTTTGCTCCAGCAGTTGTCGCACGGTCTTCATGGTGTTCTCCTCATGGTTATTGGCTTTATCGAGAAATATTACTCCTTTTCGGGCAAATGCAGATATGGTTTTGGCTTGTGCGCTTGACATGGTTAGCCAGCTAACTACAATGTACCCATGCTGCAGCTCCGCGACCTTCCCACCCCCGCAATTCTGCATAAATTCGCGCAGCGCTATCCCGACGCGGATATCACAGCAGTGGTCACCTTCCTGCATTTGCTGCGAACCGCAACCGATCTGTCCGATGCCCTTGACGCCTGTTTGCAGCAGCATGCGCTACTGCAGGGCCGCTGGTGGGTTTTGATCCTGTTGATGCGCGAGGTGGACGGCACCGCAGCACCATCGGCACTGGCCGACAAAGCAGGAGTTTCCCGCGCGACGATGACCGGCTTACTGGATGGCCTCGAGCGCGACGGTCTGGTCGAGCGGGTACTGGGCAATCATGACCGGCGCCGGGTCGCGATTCATCTGACGGCGGCCGGCCAGGCCAGGCTGGATGAGGTAATGCCGGATTATTACCAGCGCGTCCGACGCTTGATGGCTCCGCTCGGCGAGACAGACCGAAAACAGTTTATCCAACTGCTCGACCGCATTCAGGCTGGCATTTCCGAACTTTCCGGCAGCTAGCCTGATCTTCATACCCTCGGATTTTCGAAAGCATTTGCCTTGATCAATAAACCGGAACATCCTGCCGCGGCAATAGCCGCCTTGATGCTGTTGTCCGTCATATGGGGCTACAACTGGGTAGTCATGAAACTGGCGCTGCTCCATATCGGCGCTTTCCAGTTCGGTGCCATACGCACGTTTCTCGCAGCCATCATGCTGTTCGCCGTGCTGCTGATGCAGAAGAAAACGTTGCGCCCACAGCATCTTGGGCGGCTGACGCTGATCGGAATACTGCAAACCAGCGGTTTTACCGGACTCATCATCTGGGCGCTGGTAGAAGGCGGCGCGGGCAAGGTGGCGGTGCTGACCTACACCATGCCGTTCTGGGTCATGGTGCTTGCCTGGCCGTTGCTGGGCGAAAAAATCCGCGGGTTGCAATGGCTGGCGGCAATGGCTTCAGTCGTCGGTCTGACACTTATTCTGGAGCCGTGGCACATGCACGGAAACCAGCTCAGCAATGCACTGGCGGTATTGGCCGGCGTGAGCTGGGCGCTGGCGGTGATACTCGCCAAGAAACTGCATCATCGCTCACCGGATATGGATCTGCTGTCGTTCACCGCATGGCAGATGCTGCTCGGCTCGCTGCCCATCGTTGCGGTGGCGCTGCTGTTGCCGGCACCGCCGATTCAGTGGACCAACTACCTGGTAGGTGCCGTGGCTTACAACGTCGTCGCCTGCAATGCGCTGGCCTGGCTGCTATGGTTATATGCGCTGAAGCGCATGCAGGCCGGCGTTGCCAGCATGATCTCGCTGTTGGCGCCGGTCATCGGCGTGCTGGCCGCCTGGCTGCAATTGCACGAGGTGCCGTCCCAGCTGGAAACGACCGGCATGCTGCTGATCGCCCTGGCCTTGGCGCTCATTGCCTGGCACGGCATCCGTCGCCACGAAGAGGTTGACCCTGCCATCGGCCAGGAATAGTCCTGTGGTAAAATTCGCACGATTTCAATGAATTATTGAGGTAGTCATGGCAGGACATAGCAAATGGGCCAATATCCAGCATCGCAAGGGCCGTCAGGATGCCAAACGCGGCAAGATATTCACCCGTCTGATCAAGGAAATCACCGTTGCCGCCCGCATGGGCGGAGGCGATGCGGCGATCAACCCGCGTTTGCGGATGGCGGTGGACAAAGCCAAGGGTGAATCCATGCCCAAGGATAATATCGAAAATGCGATCAAGCGCGGCTCGGGCCAGCTGGACGGCGTGAATTACGAAGAAATCCGTTACGAAGGCTATGGCATCGGCGGCGCTGCGGTGATGGTCGACTGCCTCACCGACAACAAGACACGCACGGTGGCCGATGTGCGCCATGCGTTCTCCAAGCATGGCGGTAATCTCGGCACCGACGGTTCGGTGGCCTTCCTGTTCAAGCACTGCGGCAGCCTGCTGTTCGCCCCCGGCAGTAACGAAAACCGGATCATGGAAGCCGCGCTGGAGGCCGGGGCGGAAGACGTCGTCACCAATGACGACGGCAGCATCGAAGTCATCACCACTCCCAACGATTTCACCGCGGTAAAGGAAGCGCTGGAGGCAGCGGGTTTGACGGCCGAAATGGGCGAAGTGACGATGAAAGCTGCCACTGAAACCGTGCTCACCGGCGATGACGCAGTGAAAATGCAGAAACTGCTGGACGCTCTGGACGATCTGGACGACGTGCAGGAAGTCTACACCTCTGCAATGATCGAGGAGTAATCACGGCGCGCATTCTCGGCATCGACCCCGGCCTGCGGATCACCGGCTTCGGCGTCATTGAAAAAACCGGCGAAAAGCTGGCCTATATCGCCAGCGGCGTCATCAAAACCGGCGCTGGCGGCGAGCTGCCGGCACGCCTCAAAATCATTCTCGACGGCCTAGCCGAAGTGATGGCGACTTACCATCCCGAGCAAGTCGCCATCGAGAAAGTGTTCGTCAACGTCAACCCGCAATCCA